>JAJKIR010000093.1 GCA_021154325.1 Gemmatimonas sp. | reverse complement strand
CGCGTCACCGCCTCGACGGGCAATGGTGACCTCGAAGTTGGCGGTGCGCGTGGTCCGGTGCGCGCGTCCACTGGCAACGGCCGCATCTTCGTCGCGACGGCGGCGGGTCCGGTGTCCGCGAATACGGGCAACGGCGACATCGACGTGAGCATGCAGTCGCTGAGCACGAGCGGCGACATGGAATTCCGGAGCGGCTCGGGCGCGGTTCGCGTGACCTTACCGGCGGACTTCAACGGCGACGTCGACGCGAGCACAGGCAACGGCGAGCTGCGCACTGACTTCGCGATCCGCCTCGTTGGGCGCCTCGACCCTCAGCACATGCGCGGCACGATCGGCACGGGCGGCCGTCTGCTCCGCTTGTCGACAGGCAACGGTCGGCTGGAGATCCGGAAGGGAAGCTGAATCGAGCAGAGAGTAGAGCGTAGAAAGCAGAGGGTGAACTGCAGACCGTTCACTCTCTACTCTTCACCCTCTATTCTCTACGCTCTACTCTCTACCCATTGACGCACACGCGTCCGAGCCGTAGTCTCTCCCCACACATTGTGTGTGGAACGCCAGTAGACTGTGCCACGACCCCGCCGCCCTCTCTTCCGCCTACCCTGGCGCTCGCGCGCCCAGGTCCTCGACGATGTCGAGTCTGAGCTGCGCTTTCACCTCGAAATGAGGGCGCAGGATCTCATCGCGGGCGGCATGGAGCCGGAGCGCGCGTGGCGGGAAGCCGAGCGGCAATTCGGCGACGTCGAGTTCACGAAGCAGTACATGCGGAGAATGGACATGGGTTTCGAGACGGATCGCCGCCGCGCCGAGTGGCTGAGCGAGCTGGGCCAGGATACTCGTTATGCACTGCGCACGCTGCTGCGCGCGCGCGGCTTCACGGCGGTTGCGGTCGCCACCCTCGCGCTCGGCATCGGCGCGAACACGGCCATCTTCTCGATGGTGAACGGCATTCTTCTGCAGCCGCTTGCCTTCCCCCGCCCCGAACAGCTCGTGAAGGTGTGGTCCGCCAACAAGACCGACGGTAAGCCGGACGCGGCGGTGTCGGTGCTTGATCTCGACGACTGGCGCGCGCAACGCGGCGTCATCGCCGACATGGGCGGTTGGTTCTATCAGGCGAACGGCAGCGGCATCGACCTCACCGGTCAAGGCGAGCCGCAGCGCCTGGAAGCGACCTTCGTGACTCCGGGCTTCTTCAGTACGCTCGGCGTTGCGCCGATCGCCGGACGAGTGCCACGCAATGAGGAGATGGTGCGTGGGGCCGACGACCGATTGGTCGTCCTGAGCGACGGATTCTGGCAGCGGCAGTTCGGCGGTGCGCGGTCGGTGATCGGCAGCAAGCTCCTCCTCGGCGGCGAGCCATATGTCGTCACCGGCGTTATGCCCCCGTCGTTCAGATTCCCTGCCGAGAGAATCGACGTCTACATCCCGTATTCGACGATTCCGGACAACGCCATTCCGCGGATTCGCCCGGTGCGGATCCTCGACGTCGTCGCGCGGCTCAAGCCTGGTGTGACGATCGAGCGCGCGGGCGTAGAGCTGGCTGGCATCACCCGGCGGCTCGCGGAGCAGTACCGCGAAGACAAGAATTGGGACGGTGCGACGCTCAAGCCGTTGCACGACGCGATCGTCGGCAATGTGCGAAGCTCGCTCCTGGTGTTGCTTGGCGCCGTGGCTTTCGTGCTCCTGATGGCGTGCGCGAACGTGGCGAGCCTTCTTCTGGCGCGCTCGGGGGCGCGCGAGCAGGAGGTCGCGATTCGTGCAGCGCTCGGCGCTGGGCGCGGCCGTATCGTTAGGCAGCTGCTGACCGAAAGCATCGTGCTCGCGCTTGCGGGTGGTGTCCTCGGCCTCGTCGTCGCCCTGTTGGGCACACGCCTGCTCCTGGCATTGAGCCGAGGACAGCTGCCTCAGTCGTTCAACGTGACGATCGACGGCAGGGTGCTGCTCTTCTCGCTCGGCGTCTCTCTGGCCACGGGTCTCCTCTTCGGGCTGGTGCCCGCGCTGCGGTCGTCGGCACCGGCACTTCAGCGCACGCTGCGCGAGGGCGCGCGCGGGTTGGCGGGCGCCACGAGTCATCGGTTGCGGAACGGCCTCGTCGTCGGCGAGATCGCGCTCGCGGTCGTCCTCGTCATCGGCGCCGGTTTGATGACTCGTAGCTTCGTTCGCATCCTCAAGGTCGATCCCGGATTTCGGCCGGAGCGGCTGCTGGTCGTGAACTTCACGATGAGCACTGCGCGGCACGAGCGTTATCAGCAGTACTATCGCGAGCTCATCGACAAGGTGCGCACAATTCCAGGTGTATTGAGCGCAGGCGCAGCGAAGGACGTCCCGTTCCGAGGTACCGGTGAGCGCAACGGATTCGTGGCGCCGGGAATGGTTCTTCGTGCCGGCGACGACGCACCCACAGCGCCAGTCATCCACATCAGCGATGGCTACTTCAAGACGATCGGCACGCCGATTCTCGCGGGACGGGAGTTCCTGCCGCAGGAACGCGCCGACACGCCGTGGGTGGCCGTCGTGAATCAGGCGTTCGCCAAGCAGTACCTGAAGAAGGGCAGTCCCATCGGCCAGTATCTGCGGCTGGGAAACGTGCTTCGGACCGAGGTCATCGGCGTGGTCGGAGACATCCGGCAGCGCGCGATCGACGAACCGGCGACGCCGACGATCTATCTCGACAACATGCAGAACTCCCGAGTGCGCGTGAATCTCGCGGTGCGCACCGCGGGACCGCCGCTCGCGACGACGCGACGCATTGAGGACGCGATCTGGTCGCTCGATCGCGACCAGACGATCACGAGCGTGTTCACCTTCGACGACATCATGAGCGAAGCGGTGGCGCGGCCTCGCCTGTTGACGGTGCTGCTCGCGCTGTTCGGCGGGCTCGGCCTCCTGCTCGGATCGTTAGGCATCTACGGGGTGCTCGCCTACCTCGTGAGCCAGCGCCAGCGCGAGATCGGGGTGCGGCTCGCACTCGGCGCGCAGCGCAGCGACGTGCTGCGACTGGTGGTCTGGCGCGGGCTCGCGCTCGCGGTCGTCGGGGTCGTGCTCGGTCTCGTCGGAGCGGTGGTGCTCACGCGCTTCATGCAGGGCGTGCTCTACGGCATCGAAGCGACCGATCCGTTGACGTTCACGGCGGTCGCCATCGGTCTGCTCGGGATCGCGGTGCTGGCGAGCTGGCTGCCGGCGAGAAGGGCGGCAGGGGTGGATCCGGCGGTGGCGATTCGGTACGAGTGACGAAGGCTGAGAAGAAGAGCGCGCCGGGAAGAGCGCGCGAGAAAGAGCGCGCGAGGAAGGGCGCGCGGGGAAGAGCGCGCCGAGAACGGCGACCTGACAAGGAACGGGCGCGCAAAGCGCGCCCGTTTTCCTTGTGCCCTGATAACTATGGACTGATAGCTATGGACTGCCGCGCAATATCTTTCCCATGTGTATGCGACGTGCCTCTTCTGCAATGCGGGCCTCGGTACGAACGAGGTCGTGGAGTCGTTTCCGGTCGGGAGGCGGCTCGCGTTCGACGCGGCGAATGGGCGGTTGTGGGTCGTCTGCCGGAAGTGTGAGCGGTGGAATCTCTCGCCACTCGAGGAGCGGTGGGAGGCGATCGAGGAGTGCGAGCGGCGCTTTCGTGACACGCGGCTGCGCGTCTCGACAGACAACATCGGACTCGCGCGGCTCTCCGAGGGACTCGAGCTCGTGCGCGTCGGTCCGGCGCTGCGGCCGGAGTTCGCCGCGTGGCGATATGGGGACCAGTTCGGCAGGCGACGGCGGCGCAAGCTCGTGCGCGTGGGGCTCGGCGTCGGTGTCATCGGCGGTGCGGTCGCGGGGGGGCTCGCGTTAGGCATCAGCGCCGGAATCGGCTTCGGCAGTGGCGGCTGGTGGCTCTGGCGCGGCATCTACGCGGGCTATCGGCGGATCGCCTATGGAAGCCCGGAGGCGGTCGTCGCGCAGGTGCCGTACGATGAGGGCAAGAAGGTAATAGCGCTCCGGCGCGGCCAGCTCGGCGACGTCAGGCTCCACTCGGCGGGCAAGGATGGTCTCCTGATCTCGATCCCGATGCCCAATCGCGCCGGCGCCATTCATCTTATCGGCGACGAAGCGCAGCGCGCGGCCGGGTACGTGCTGCCAGCGATCAACTGGGCCGGCGCTGAACGGCGCGAGGTCCAGCAGGCCGTCCAGCTCATCGAGGAGTCGCGCCGGTCGCCCGCTGATTTCGTGCACGACGTCGCGCGCGGCGCCGGCGGGGGTCGTCGGCTGCTGGATGTGCCTAACGCGACGCGACTAGCGCTCGAGATGGCGTCGCACGAGGAGAGCGAACGGCGGGCAATGGAGGGCGAGCTCGCGCTGCTCGAGGCAGCGTGGAAGCAAGCCGAGGAGATCGCGAAGATCGCCGACAACCTGCTCGTTCCGCCCAGCGTTGACGAATTCCTCGAGCGCAATCGCTCGAAGCGCTGATGCCAGCGAGCAAGACACATTCGACGCGCGCTGTCGCGAGTGGGCACGACCCTGGCACTCGCGTCGCGCGCGAGCGGGCAGAAGCGCTCGACGCGAGCACCCCTGCACTCGCGCGCGTAGGCGGCACGCCGGTGCGATTCGGCACCGCGAGTTGGACCGATCCGACGCTGCTCGCCCCCGGCGTGTTCTATCCCGACCGGGTGACGACACCCGAAGCGCGGCTCAAGTATTACGCGCGGCTCTTCTCGATGGTGGAGGTCGACTCCTCGTACTACGCTCTGCCGACAGCGCGTACAGCCGAGCTTTGGGTGGAGCGGACACCCGACGACTTCGTGTTCGACGTGAAGGCCTTCGGCTGGATGACCGGCCACGCGACGGACGCCGAGCGTTTGCCGCGATCGCTCAAGGAGGCGTTGCCTAACGAGCTGGCTGGCAAGAAGCGGCTCTACGCCAAGGACGTGCCGCACGAAATCCGCGACGAGGCGTGGCGGCTGTTCGCCGAAGCGGTGCGCCCGCTGCACGAAGCAGGCAAGCTCGGTGCGGTCTTTCTCCAGTATCCGTCGTGGGTGCGGCCGGCCGCGCACAGCCCCGAGATGCTCGCGCGGGCGCGGCGCCGACTCGGCGACCT
>JAJKIR010000092.1 GCA_021154325.1 Gemmatimonas sp. | reverse complement strand
GGCGCTGGGGGTAGGTATCTACTTCTGGCCTTACGACGCGCGGTGTGGCTTCGGTCTGGCTGGCTATCTCGCGGCAGTCGGAGTGGTGACCGCAAGCGGCATCTGGAGCGCGGTGTGGACGTGGCGGCATCGTTCTGCTCGAGGGCACACGCTTTCGCTTTTATTGGTCCTGTGGGGAGTGATCCTCGGCGCAATGGAAGTGCTGCCCCGCGTTGGCTACGCCAAAGCCGACGCCCTCCATCCGGCGACCTGGACGTGCAGGTGAGGTGTTAGGTGTTAGGTGTTAGGTGTTAGGTGCCCGCTCTCGCGGATCGGCGAACTCGGGACGTTAGAGATCTCAAGATTCGGCCTATCTCGTCGACCATTGCAAGCGCCGTTTTCGTCTCGTTCGCACCGATGTGCTTTCGTCGTTGGATAACTAGGAGTTGGCTCTCGACTTCTCTTGTCGATCCTTTGGCATCGGCGAGACGGCGGAGGTACACGGCGGAATAATCATGATCGTGGCCCTCGGCGATATTTGATGATATTGAGAGTGCAGCTCGGTAGATCTGACCACCAATCCAGAATCTCTGAAGCGGCGTGAGCCGCTCCATACAGTTGCGTTGACAGCTTTTATTAGGTGCTGGCGCACCTAGCACCTAGCACCTAGCACCTAGCACCTAGCACCTAGCACCTAGCACCTAGCACCTAGCACCTCTCCCATGCCTGACTTCAAGAACTTCATCGGTGGTAAGTGGATCGCGCCTTCGACGCGCGAGTATTTCGACAACGTGAACCCGGCGGACAAGTCGGATGTCATCGGGCGCTTTCCGCTCTCAGGCGACGATGATGTCGAGGACGCGGTGCAGTCCGCGAAGTGCGGCTTCGAGGTGTGGCGGAAGACGCCGGCGCCCGCGCGCGGCGACGTCCTGCGACGGGTGGGCGACATCATGACCCGGCGTAAGGACGAGATCGCGGATCTCATGACCCGCGAGATGGGGAAGCCACTCACCGAGACTCGCGGCGACGTGCAGGAAGGAATCGACACCGCGTACTACGCCGCGTCCGAGGGGCGGCGCCTCTTCGGACACACGGTGCCGAGCGAGATGCGCAACAAGTGGGCGATGAGCTACCGCCGGCCGATCGGCATTTGCGGCATCGTCACGCCGTTCAACTTCCCGATGGCGATCCCGACGTGGAAGATGTTTCCGGCGCTGCTTTGCGGGAACGCGTGCATCTTCAAGCCGGCCGAGGACGTGCCACACACTGGGACCGTCCTCGTGGAGATTCTCCTCGAGGCTGGCCTGCCGCCCGAGGTGATCCAGCTCGTCCACGGAGTTGGCGAGACCGTAGGCGCGTCGATCGTGTCGCACCCGGAGATTCCCGTCATCTCATTCACGGGCTCCACTGAGACGGGACGGATCGTCGGCGAGACCTGTGGCCGGATGCACAAGCGGCTCTCGCTCGAGATGGGCGGAAAGAACGCGATGATCGTGCTCGACGATGCGAATCTCGAGCTCGCGCTGGACGGCGTGCTCTGGGGCGCGTTCGGTACGACTGGGCAACGCTGCACCGCGACGAGCCGTCTGATCCTGCAGCGCGGGATTCACGATCGATTTCTTGGACAGCTCGTCGATCGAGTCCGATCGCTCAAGCTTGGCGACGGCCGGAAGAAAGGCACCGACGTCGGACCGCTCGTCAACGAGAACGCTCGGGAGAAGGTCGAGCGGTACATCGACATCGGCCAGTCGGAGGGGGCCGATCTGCTTTGCGGTGGACGAAGGCCGCCTGGCAAGGAGTACGACAAGGGGTTTTTCTTCGAGCCCACCATCTTCGCGCGCGTCGAGGCTGGGATGCGTCTGGAGCAGGAAGAGATCTTCGGGCCGGTCCTCTCGGTCGTGCGCGTCGACAGCGCGGACGAGGCGTTCGCGATCAACAACGACGTGCGGTACGGGCTCTCCTCGTCGCTCTACACGCAAGACGTGGGGATCGCGTTTCGTGCGCTCAACGAGCTGGATAACGGAATCACCTACGTCAACGCGCCGACGATTGGCGCCGAGGCACATCTACCGTTCGGTGGCGTAAAACAGACCGGCAATGGACATCGGGAGGGCGGCTGGGAGGTGTACGAGTTCTACTCGGAGACGAAGGTTGGGTACGTCGATTTCTCCGGGTCGCTGCAACGTGCGCAGATCGACAACTATCTTGGGACGCCCGACTGAGTTAGGCAGAGTCCCCATTCTTGCGTCTGGTTGACCACGCCGGTTAATTCCGGCGTGGAAGGTCGTCTTATTAGTATGAGTGAGCCCGTAGCATCGTCTTCAGTGCCCACGCCTGCGCGCGCGATCACCGCCGAGCAGCGCGTTGGCGCGCTGCGGAGCGTGAATCGTGGCGCGGGCCCGCTGTCGTTCCTCTGGGAATGGGCGAAGATCCTCGCCGTATCGGTGCTGCTCTTCTTCTTCCTGCGCACCTTCTTCGTCGAAGCGTTCAAGATCCCGAGCGGGAGCATGGAGCGCACGCTCCTCGTCGGCGATTTCCTGCTGGTGAACAAGCTCGCGTACGGCGCCGAGGTCCCATTCACGCACCGCCGTCTCCCGAAGCTTCGCGAGCCCCATGACGGTGACGTCATCGTGTTCGAGTGGCCCGAGGACCCGACGAAGAATTTCGTCAAGCGGCTCGTCGGGCTTCCGGGCGACACGCTCGAGATGCGGGAAGGGAAGCTCATCCGGAACGGCCGGATCCTCACCGAACCGTACGTCCTGCATACCGAGCCGGACATCGATCCCGCGCCAGAAGACTTCCGCTGGCAGCGCGACTATCTCGTGAAGACGGCGAACGCAACAGTCGGATACCATCCGTCACGGAACAATTGGGGTCCGCTCGTCGTGCCCGGCGGAAATTACTTTGTGCTCGGCGACAATCGGGACAATTCGCTCGATAGTCGCTATTGGGGCTTTGTGGCCGATTCTTTAGTGAAGGGCAGCCCGTTCGTCATCTACTACAGCTACGCTCCTGACAGCGTGGATTTCGCCTGGCTCACTCGCATCCGCTGGCAGCGAGTTGGCGAGCGCGTCCACTGATCGAATAGCCCGTTCGTTACCCGGAACGCCGTCGCGGCGTCTGCTGCGCGGACCCTCGTCTGTTCCGTACCAAGGAGCCGCTGTCCTCATGGCCGCAACCGGCAACCACAAGAAATCCTCCTACGAGGAAGGCTCGCTCGATCAGTACCTACGGGACATCAGTGCCTACCCGCTGATCTCGCGTGACGAGGAGGTGCGGCTCGCGCAGCGCATTCGCCAGGGCGACCAGGAGGCGCTGGACAAGTTGGTCCGGTCGAACCTCCGGTTCGTCGTCTCGGTCGCGAAGAAGTATCAGAATCAGGGTGTTTCGCTCTCCGATCTGATCAACGAAGGGAACCTCGGTCTCATTCGCGCCGCGCACAAGTTCGACGAGACGAAGGGGATCAAGTTCATCTCGTACGCGGTGTGGTGGATTCGTCAGGCGATCTTGCAGGCGCTGGCGGAGCAGTCACGCATCGTGCGCGTGCCCCTCAACCGCGCCGGCACGCTGCATCGCATCGGCAAGCGCGCGAACGCGCTGCTCCAGGAGCTGGGACGCGAGCCGACGCACGAGGAGATCGCCGACGGCATGGACATCACCGAGGAAGAGGTCGCGAAGACGATGTCGATCTCGCAGACGCATCTCTCCCTCGACGCCCCCATGACGCCGGGCGAAGACAACAAGCTGCTCGACTACCTGCCGGACAACCTGAACCCGCCGCCTGACGAGCAGACGTTCGAGAAGGCGCTCACGGAGTCCATCGAGGAAGCGCTCTCGCATCTCAAGGAGCGCGAATCCAAGATCCTTCGATTGTACTTCGGCCTCGATGGGGAAGAGCCGATGACGCTCGAGCAGATCGGATCGCTGCTCGGGATCACGCGCGAGCGCGTTAGGCAGATCAAGGAGAAGGCGCTGTCGAGGCTTCGGCACGTGTCCCGGGCTCGGGCGCTCGAGTCGTATCTCGGGTAGGTTCGCCTCCGCGAAAAAAATGCCGCCATCGGATTTCCGGTGGCGGCTTTGCTTTGGCGGCAGGGATAGCCTGAAAGAATCAATCCGAATCACACGAATGAACCGAATCCATTGTACTCTGCTCGCGCTTTCTCGCGCTCAGGACGCGATGGAATGTTGGTTTCGGGCCGAAGTGAAGTAGAATCCCGAGCTCCAAATCGAACGCCCTCACATAATTCAGCAACTGCCGCTTGTTCATCTCTGCAAGGGCGGCGGACGCCTTTACCTCAATGACGATGCGCCGCTCTACCAGCATGTCGGCTCGATGGACCCCGATCCTTTCATTCATGAAATAGATTTCACACCCAACCTCACGTTCCACTAACAGCCCTCGATGGCGCAGCGCGATTTCCAACGCTCGCATGTAGATGCTCTCGAGAAAGCCAAATCCCAAAGCGTTGTACACCTCGTAGAACGCCGAGATGATCACTCGGCTCAGTTCCTCTTCGACAATATTTTTGCGCATGGCGCTCCGACCTTTCACGGGACTATTCGGGTTCATTCGTGAAATTCGGATCTTGGTTTCTAGCCCCGCAATCAAAACCTTGCGGCGCGAACCCAAACCTCGCTTAGCTTGATCCTCCCCGCAGCCGAGCACCAACCCATATGGCGCAAACCAGCAGCTTCGACGTGACGACAGGCGTCGACCTCCAGGAAGTCGACAACGCCGTGAACCAGGCGCAGAAGGAGATCGGACAGCGCTACGACTTCAAGGGCTCGAAATCCACTATCGAGTTTCAGCGTGCCGAGTCGACGCTCGTTCTCGTGGCGGACGACGACTTCAAGATGCGCGCGCTCTTCGACGTCTTGCAGACGAAGCTCATCAAGCGCGGTGTCCCGGTGAAGAATCTCGACATCGGCGAGACCAAGCCCGCTGGCGGCGACACGGTGCGCAAGGAGATCAAGCTGAAGACCGCCCTCGACTCCGACACCGCAAAAAAAGTCGCCGCAGCGATCAAGGACGCGAAGCTCAAGAAGGTCCAGGCCGCGATCCAGGGCGAGCAGGTGCGCGTGTCGTCGCCCTCCAAGGACGACTTGCAGGAGGCGATGCAGCTGCTCCGCGGCAAGGACTTCGGCGTCGAGCTGAAGTTTGGTAACTACCGCTGACGAGGGTGGCTGGTGCCTGGTGCCTGGTGATTGGTGGTTGGTGGTGGGCCGTTCGCCGTGCACCGACTACCGTTCACTAGTCACCACCAATCACCGACCACCAACCACCAATCACCGCCTTTGAAGTTCTCCCTCCTCACCCTCGGCTGCGACAAGAACACCGTCGATAGCGAGCGGTACGTCGCTCAGCTCACGGATTACGGCGCGGAGTTCACCGCCGACATCGACGAAGCCGAGGTCATCGTCGTCAACACCTGCGGGTTCATCGACGCCGCCAAGAAGGAATCGATCGATGCGCTGGTCGAGGCGGGACGGCTCAAGGAAGCCGGAAGCTGCCGCGCCGTGGTCGGCGTTGGGTGCATGGTGCAGCGCCACAAGGAGGAGCTGGCGGACGCTCTCCCCGAAGTCGATCTCTTTCTCGGCGCGGCGGAGATGGATCGGCTCATCCCGGAGCTCCACGAGCGCGGCCTGATCGACGACGTACCCGCGATGCATCCCGGTGTGCGTGTGTTCACGGGCGGTCTCCCGCATGTCCGGTATCTCAAGGTGAGCGAGGGGTGCGATCACGGCTGCGCCTTCTGCGCGATCCCACTCATGCGGGGCCGCCATCGTTCGTTCGCGCTCGCGGACGTGATCCGTGAGGCGCAGCTCCTCGAGGCGCAGGGCGCGGTCGAGGTCAACCTCGTCGCGCAGGATCTAGCGCATTACGGCCGCGACATTCGCGACGGCAACGGGCTCCCGGAGCTGCTCCAGGCCCTCGTCGCCGAGACGACGATTCCGTGGATCCGTTTGTTATACGTCTACTCATCCGGTCTCACGCCGAAGCTCCTCGATGTCGTGTCGCGCGAGCCGCGGATCGTGCGGTACCTCGACATGCCGATGCAGCACGCCTCGGACGAGGTGCTGAAGCGCATGCGCCGGCCCGAGCGCCGCGACACCATTCGCGCGCGCGTGCACGACATTCGCGAGCGGATGCCTGACGTGGCGATCCGTACCACCTGCATCGTTGGATTTCCGGGAGAGACGGACGCCGACTTCGACGCCTTGCTGAGCTTTCTCGAGGAGATGCAGTTCGAGCGTGTCGGTGGCTTCACCTACTCGCCGCAGGAGGGAACGCGCGCGGCGGAGATGGCGGACGACGTCCCGGAAGCGGTGAAGCGAGAGCGGCTGGAGCGGCTGACCGAGCTGCAGCGGCTCATCACCGCGGAGCGCTACGACCAGCGCGTGGGCCGCGTCGCGCGCGCAATCGTCGATTCCGTGCAGCCCGGCGGTGTCGTCGAGGGACGCGCCTTCTGGCAGGCTGACGACATCGACGGCGTGACCCGAATCGTCTGTGACGGCGCCGTGCCGCCACCAGGAAGCCTGGTCGACGCCGCGATAGAGCGAGTCGCCGACGACTATGACTTCGAGGCGTCGCTGGTTCGGGTGATCTCCTCGCCGGAGACCGTCCGGCCCGCCCGTACGCGCGCGCTCCCCGTGATGAGCGTGTCGTTAGGCAGCTACGGGCGATGACCGGAGCGACGGACACTGCGTCTCGCCAGATCATGGCCCGGGCGCGTGAGCTCTTTCCCGGCGGGGTCAACTCACCGGTGCGGGCGTTTCGCGGCGTCGGTGGTGAGCCGTTCGTTGTCGAGCGCGGCGAAGGGTCTCGCATCTGGGACGTCGACGGCCGCGAGTACATCGATTTCGTACTCTCGTGGGGGCCGCTCGTACTCGGCCATGCACCGCCGGCCGTGCTCGCGGCGCTCGATGAAACGATGCGCCGCGGGACGAGCTTTGGCATCCCGACGGAGCTCGAGGTGCGGCTCGCCGAATTGATCGTCGAGCGGATGCCGCACATCGACATGCTCCGATTCGTCTCGAGCGGTACGGAGGCGACGATGAGCGCTATCCGCGTTGCGCGCGCGGTCACGCGCAGAGACGTCATTCTCAAGTTCGACGGCTGTTATCACGGCCACGCGGACAGCTTTCTCGTGAAGGCCGGCTCCGGCGTCGCGACGCTCGGCCTGCCGAACTCGCCCGGCGTCCCCGACGCGCTCGCGCGCCTAACGATTACGGCCCCGTTCAACGATCTCGACGCCGTGGAGCGGGCGCTGGAGGAGCACGACGTGGCGGCGGTCATCATCGAGCCCGTCGTCGGCAATGCCGGCTTCATTCCGCCTGACCCACAGTTCCTGCCCGGCCTGCGCGCGCTCACCGAGCGCGCGGGCGCGCTGCTCGTCTTCGACGAGGTGATGACGGGTTTTCGCATCGCCTACGGCGGCGCGCGCGAGCGCTTCGGCGTCGTGCCCGACCTCACCACGTTAGGCAAGGTGATCGGCGGCGGACTGCCGGTCGCGGCCTACGGTGGACGGCGCGACCTCATGGAGGCTGTGGCGCCCTCCGGGCCCGTGTATCAGGCGGGAACGCTGTCGGGGAATCCGCTCGCGATGGCTGCCGGCATCGCAACGCTGCAGGCGTTGACGCCGGCGCTGCACGACACCGTCGCGAGACGGACATCGACGCTGGTGCGCGGACTCGTCGAGATTGCTGCCCGCCATCGTATTCCTTTCACGGCGGACGTAGCGGGTAGCATGTGGGGGTTCTTCTTTCGCGCCGAACCGGTGCGGAGCTACACGGATGCCAAGACCGCGGACGTCGAGGCATTTCGCCGCTTCTTCCACGCCGCGCTCCAGCGAGGCGTCTATCTCGCGCCGTCGGCGTTCGAGGCCGCGTTCATGTCGGCGGCGCACTCGGACAGCGACGTCGCCGCCGCGCTCGAGCGCCTCGACGACGCCATGGGTCAGCTCCGGTCGTGAGCCAGCTCCTCGTCAGGCGCACACTCGCCGCGCTTCTGCTCGCGGCAGTTGCGGCGGCGTGCGCGCGGAGGATCGTCACCACGAGCGGCGGCAGCATCGACCGGCCGGCGCCCCGGCGCGGCGCTATCAGCGCCAGTGACCGCACACTCCGCGTCGCTCTTACTGCCGCGACGGCGACACGGATCTCGTCGGCCGGCGAGGTGCAGTTGTATGCCGCTGATGGCGATCGCCTCGTGGCGCGAGTGCCGACGGGCGAGACATGGCGCGTCGAGCGCGTGGGGACGCGCGTGCGCGGCGTCGGTCCGGACGGACTTGCCAGCGTCTGGCAGACTGGTGGAATTCTCGCGCGTCCCGCGGGCGGCGCTCTCGTTGCGCTCAACGGCAAGCATTATCGCGGCGAGCTACTCTTCCTGCCGGGCGACAGCGGCATAACGCTCGTGAATCGCGTCCGGATGGACGATTATCTCCGGGGCGTCGTTCCTCTCGAGATCGGGACGCGCGATCTCCGCGACTCGGCGGCGGTGCAGGCGCAGGCCGTGACCGCACGCAGCTACGCCTACGTGCACCTGGGCGCGAGCTCCGGGCAGCGACCATACGACGTCACCGCGAGCGTCAACGATCAGGTGTACGGTGGCGCGGACGTCGAGACAGCGGTCTCCAATGCGGCGGTGAGTGCGACGCGCGGCCTGGTGCTCCAGTATGGGGGACGCGTCGTGAATGCGCCGTACCACTCGGCGTGCGGCGGCTCGACCGCGGCGGCGGACGAGATCTGGCGTACGTCGACCGAGCCGTACCTGCAGCGGGTGAGCGACCAGATTCCGGGCACGAACCGCTTCTACTGCGACATCGCGCCACGATTCCGATGGACTCGGCCAATGGACGGTGCGACGCTACGCGAGGCCCTCGTGCGGTATCTCGGGACCTACACGCGGACGCCTGGCGGATATCCGGGGACGCCGCGGGACGTGCAGGTCGACACGCGAACGCCGTCGGGGCGTGTAGGGACGCTCAAGATTGCGACCGACCGCGGCAATTACGTGCTCCGTGGCAACGATATCCGTTACGTGCTGCGCCCGCCCGGTGGCGAGATCCTCAACAGCACCGCGTTCAGCGTCGAGATCGCGGAGGCGCGAGACGGCTCCATCGCGCGGCTGACGCTGCGCGGCACAGGCTACGGCCACGGCGTGGGGATGTGCCAGTGGGGGGCAATCGGCCGCGCGCGTGCGGGGCAGGACTTTCTCACCATTCTCCGCACCTACTATCCAGGGACGACGGTTGCCTCGATCGAGTAGTGCGAACGGCGCGCGGCGACGCGCGGTGGACATCTCGTGTTGAGTGGATTTACATCACTGCAGCCAGGAGCACGGGGCGATTACCTTCACGCCCCTCACGGCGGAGCATCGACAGAATGAACGAGCGGGCACGGATCGGAGTGATTGGCGCGGGTGCCATCGCGCAGCTGGCGCATCTTCCCGTGTTGTCGAAGATGCGCGGGGCCGAGCTCGCCGCGATCTGCGACAACGACCGGCCGAAGGCGCGTGCCCTCGCGGATCGATTCGGGATTCGCGATACGTTCACGGACATCGAGGATCTCCTCGAGCTCGATGATCTCGATGCGGTGGTCGTGGCGACCCCCAACCACCTCCACGAGCCGCACGTCCTCAGCGCGCTCGCGGCCAAGGTGAATGTCCTCTGCGAGCGGCCGCTCGCTCTCAACGCGCGCGGGGTGGAACGCATTCTCGCCGCGTCGCAACGCGTGGGGAAGAAGGTGCTCGTTGCCAACAATCACCGGTTTCGAACCGACGTTCAGGGCCTCGACCGATTCGTGCGCGGGGGAGAGCTGGGCAAGATCACCGGCGTGAGAGCCGGCGAATACCGGCTGCAGCGCTCCGCTGAAGGCTGGCGTCTGCGTCGCGCGGAGGCAGGCGGCGGAGCGTTTCTCGACCTCGGCGTCCCGCTCCTCGACCTTGCCCTCTGGCTCACGGATTTTCCCGACCCGATTCGTGTCGTTGCGCACATGGAGCGGAGCAAGGGCGCGGGCGCGGTCGAGGTCGGGATGCTCGTGCAGATGACGTTCGCGAACGGCTTCGTGTTCGCCTGCGACGTCGCGACCGACTACGTGGGGCAGGAGGAGCGGTGGTGGTTCGAGGTGGTCGCGACCCGCGGCAGCGCGCGCATGGCGCCGCTCCGCGTAGTGAAGGAGCTGAATGGCCGTCCCACTGACGTGTCACCCACGGGCGCGGCGGGGCGCGAGAGCGCGTTCATTCAGTCGTACCGCGCCGAGCTCGCGCACTTCATCGCGGTGGTCCGCGACGAGAGCCCGTACGAGCCGCCGACCGATCAGGTGCGCCTGCTGAAGATCGTCGAGGCGGTGTACAAGTCGGCGGAGGAAGAGAAGGAGATCCGCCTGTAGGTGGCTGGTGACTGGTGGTGTGTGATTGGTAAACGCCGTTGACCAACCACCAGCCACCATTCACCAATCACTCTTCGTTTTTGCCCGAGGCGAGCGCAAGATAGATCCGCGCCTCGATGAACGTCTTGAGCAAGTTCATATCGATCATTCCTTCCTGTGCTTCCTCGGAGAGAATGTCGAGCGCGCGCTCGGCGGGGACAGCGCGCTTGTAGGGGCGATCGGTCGCGGTGAGGGCGTCGAAGATGTCGGCGATGGTCATCATCCGCGTCTGCACCGGGATCTCGGCACCCGTGACTCGGCGCGGATAGCCCGTCCCGTTCAGCTTCTCGTGGTGGCCGAAGGCGATCTCCGGGATGCGGCGCAGCTCGCGCGTCCACGGGATCTGCTCGAGAAAGCGGAAGGTGTGCGTGACGTGCGATTCGATCTCACGCCGCTCGCGGTCGTCGAGGTTTCCCTTTCGGATCATGAGGAAGCGGAGCTCCTCGTCCTGGAGGAGAGGCCGCTCGACGCCCTCGAAATCGATGTACGTGCGCTCGTTGATCTCCTTGAGCTCGTGGAAGCTGCCCTCGGGGAGAATCGTCGGCTCGTTTGCCTGGACGATGGCGTCGAGGAACTTATTGAGCTCGTTGCGCCGGGCGCGGCGCATCTGCTCGAGCCGCGAGATGAAGTCCTCGTACTGCGCCGGGCCATGGGAGAGGAGATAATCGGCTCGCTCGCGCTCGAACTGCAGATCGGCACGCTGGAGCAGAAACGCGAAACGGTGCCGGATGATATCGAGGTCCCACGGATAGAGCTTCTTCTTCTTGATGAGAACCTGCTCACGAACGCCGACCTTGCCGAAGTCGTGCAGGAGGCCGGCGTAGCGCAGCTCGCGGAGCTGCTCGCGCGTGAAGCGCAGCCCGCGGTACGGACCGACTCCGCCGACGGCGACTGCTTCGGCGAGGCCCACCGTCAGCGTCGCGACACGCCCCGAGTGACCCGACGTGGTCGGATCGCGCTGCTCGATGGCCGTCACCGCGGCAGTGACGAATCCCTCGAACAACCGCTCGATGTCCTCGTACAGGAGGCTGTTCTCGATCGCGACTGCCGCCTGTGAGGCGAGGGCGCTCACGAGCTCCACCGACTGCTGATCGTAGGCGAGCACCTGCGCGTCGATGATCTCGTTCGACGAGAGCACCGCGTCCCGCGCGTGCTTGCGGTTGATGAGCTGGAGCACGCCAATGATCTCGTCGCGGTGCGTGCGCATCGGGATCACGAGCATTGACTTCGTTCGGTAGCCGAACTTCTCGTCGAAGCTGCGATTCTGCCGGTACGAGACATCGTCTGGCAGGAGATAGACATCCTCGATCACGAGCGGCTCGCCTGTCGCCGCGGTGTAGCCCGCAAGGCTCGTGTGATCGATCGGGACCGTCGTCTCGGAAAACGGGAGATCCGGCAGCGTGTAGTTCTGCGCGAGTCGGAAGCGCAGCGTCGTCGGCGCGCTGCCATTGTCGCCGCGCTCGACGAGATAGAGCGACGCCGCGTCGCTCGACGTGATGCGGCGCGCCTGCGTCAGGATCATGTCCAGGAGCGCGAGGAGATTGCGCTCCGTCGAGAGCGCGACGCCGACGCTCGTGAGCTCGGCGAGCTCGCGATGACGCAACGCGCGCTCCTCACCGGCCACATGCGCGCTCACGAGGCTCACGGCGTGTCGAAACGCGCCGCGGATCAGGGCGTGAATCGTGGCGCTGGGGGCGTCCGCGGCGAAGTAGCTGGAGAGGAACTCCGAGGGGAAAACACGATCGGGTGCTGTCTCGCCGGGATCACCGAGGCCGACGAGGGCAGCGATCCCCGCGAGCTCGGCGATGGCGCGTCCATCGTCGCCGGCGTCGCGTACGAGACGGTGATCGAGGAGCACCACCGTCGGCCGTGACGGCTCCAACTCTGAGGGTGCGGGGAGTCTCTCCACGCGCCGTACTTCCAACGTGTCGCTGTCGCCTAACGGCAGCCCGCGCGCGGCGCGACCCGCTGGAACGATGAGGAGCGGTAGCGCGGTTGCTGCCCCAAAGGAATGTGTTCCCGGCGTTCCCGAGTAGACCGCCGGTGATCGGGGTGCGCGGGAGCGTCGATCAGTCGCCAGAGCCCTGGACCTTGGCCAGATTGTGCTGCGCCGGACCGAAGTCCGGGAATTTCTGCAGCACCGCTCGATAGAGCTCGGCGGCCTGCTTAGCATGGCCGCTGTCCTGCTCGTCGAGCGCCTTGGAGTAAAGGAGCGCCGTCTTCACGTCGAGCTTTGGTGATTTCCCCGTCTCGCCGCCAGCTTGCTTGGCACCCGCGGAGGTGGGCGCCCCGCCGGCCTTCCTCGCACCGGCGTCACCGGTCTGACGCGGCAGCGCGGGGAGCTTCAGCTCCGTGTTGAGCTTCGTCGAGAGCTGCGCGATGAGGCCGAGCACGTCGTCACCCTTGCTCTGCAACTTGAGCGGATTCGTAATCGCGCCCGTCTCGACGCTGATCACCCGCGACGTCACCAGCAGCGAGCCCTTGCCGTCGCTCATGAAGCCGCCGGTCACGAGATACGACGCGCCGAGCAGCTTGCCGAGCTTCACCGCCGTCTGCGGGTCGATGCTCTTCGACTTGACGAGATCCTGCTCCTGCAGAATCGACTGGAGGCGGTCGCGTTCCACGACGCGCATCGCCGGATTGCCAGCCATGTCCGTGATGAGGAGATCGGCGATGCCCTTGCCAAGACCGTCGTAGTCCGCGCGATCCTTGCCGAAGGAGTTGTTGTCGAAGTACAGCACCGCGACAACGGGCGCATTGGACTGCGCGGCGACGAGCGCCGGCACGGCCATCACCGCCGCGACCAGAGCCCAGGTGCCGATCGCCATTCGTCCTCTCATCGCACTCCTCCTCCAACAGGTTCGCTCACACGACCAGCGTCATTCCCTCAGCCGCCGCCACGATTTCCAGCCGACCACCGCTGCGGGCAACGAACGCCCGGCACTCATCCACCCGCCGATCGACCTCGTCGTCACCGCGCTCCGGCTTGTGATGGTACAGCACGAGCTGCTGCACTCCCGCCTCCAGCGAGAGCTCCACCGCCTCGTCGTACGTCGAATGACCCCACCCGCGGAAGTGGTCGTACTCCTCCGCGGTATACATCGTGTCATGCACGAGAACGCGCGCGTCCCGGACGAACTCGATGAGGCCGTCCCGCCAGTCGGCGCGCGTGTCATACTTGGCGCCCTGCCCCAGCTCGTTATCCGAGATGTAGACGAGTGCCCGATGGTTGTCGTGCTGCTCGGAGAAGCGGTAGCCAAGGGCACCGCCCGGATGCCTGACTTGATAGGCGCGCACTTCGTAACCGTTTCCCTGACGGCACTCTTCGGCGATTTCCGTGAAGTCGATTGTGGCGTCGAGCTCCTCGAATGCCACCGGGAACACGACGGGCGCCATCTGATCGCGGACGACCCGGCCAATGCTCGTCTGGAGGGCTTTGGCACCCCAGATGGTGAAGTGATTTCCACGCTGGAAGATTGGCCCGAAGAAGGGGATGCCCTGGATGTGGTCCCAATGGGCGTGGGTGAGAAAGATGTCACCCGTGATCGGCGCGCCGTTCGCGCGCGAGATCAGTGAGCGGCCGAGCTCACGAATGCCCGTGCCGGCGTCGAGGATGATGAGCCATCCTTCCGCGGTCCGCAGCTCGACGCAGGGCGTATTGCCCCCGTAGCGAACCGTGTTGCGCCCCGGCGTCGGGATCGAGCCCCTCGTTCCCCAGAATTGTACTCGCAAGCTCATGGCGTGGCGCCTCGGCGCTGGGCCGACACGATGTCGGCGCGCGGTGCGCGCGGGCTAGGAAGGCTGTCACCCGGCACCCGTGACAGCTGTCACACGCGTGCTCACAGGCTTACATGCGTACCTGCGCGCGCTGCTCGAGAGCGGCGCGGTCGGCGATGGCGATACGCCGACGCTCGACGGTGATCCACCCCGCATCCTGAAAATCCTTCATTGCCCGCGAGACGGTCTCGCGGCTCGCGCCGATCATCTGGGCGATCGTCTGATGCGTGAGCGTTTTCTCAATCGCGTTGGCGCCGCTCTCCTCGGCAAGGTCCAGGAGGAGCCGCGCGATGCGACCCGGAACATCCAGCAGAACGAGACCGCCGATCTTGTCATCTGCCCGGCGCAAGCGCCGAGACAGCTCCGTGAGCAGCGACCAGGCGACACGCGGCGACGATTCGACGCGGTTCCGGAAATCTTCACGGCGCAGGACGAGGAGGTTCGAATCCTCCATGGCGATGACGTGTGCCGACCGCGGCCGATCGTCGATGAGCGACAGCTCGCCGAAGTACTCGCCAACGCCGAGGACGCCGAGGATCACTTCACGTCCATCTTCACCGATGAGAACGACCTTGACGCGGCCGTCACGAACGACGAACAGCGAGTCGCCGGGATCATCCTCGAAGAGGATGACGCTCCCCTTCGGGTATGACTTCTCGCGGGTCACCTCGGCGAACTTCTCGAGCTCGCTGCGATCGAGGCCGTTGAAGAGGGGAACCGTCGCGAGGAAATCGACGTTTTGGGTTGTCACCTGGCTCACGAGGACTCCGTCGAGGCGCGAAGGGCGATGCTGGCATTTTAGCCGGGCCGAAGTTATCCGCCGCCGGCGTCGCTGTCAAACTCCCAAATCGTTGTCGGCTTGTCTTTTACGTTCGTGACCGGGTATATTCCGCAGCTGTTCTATCCCGCACATCGAGGTTCGCATGAAAACCGATATCCATCCCGAGTATCATACGGCGACTGTGAAGTGCGCCTGCGGCAATACGTTCCAGACTCGTTCCACTCAGGCCGAGATTCATACGGACGTCTGCTCGCAGTGCCATCCGTTCTTCACCGGCAAGCAGCGTCTGCTTGACACGGCGGGTCGCGTCGAGCGCTTCCGCCAGAAGTTCGCCAAGCAATCGAGCTGAGGCTCGCCTCTGTCGCTCCGAGACCGACTCACAGACGTTCTCGCTCGGGCGGCCGAGGTCGAACGGGCACTCTCCGATCCGGCCACGTTACGCGACGCGCACACGCTGGCCGATCTCGGGCGAGAACACCGACGACTCTCCGCGGTCGTCGAGATTGCCGGAAAGCTCCGGAAATGCGAAGACGAGCTCGCGCAAGTGCGCGAGCTCGTTCTCGTTGACGACGCCGAGCTCGCCGAGGAGGTTCGCGCCGAGCAGTCCCGGCTGGAGCATTGCATTGCCCGCCTCGAGGAGGAGCTGAAGCCGCTCGTCATGCCGCGCGATCCGCTCGACGAGCGCAACGCCATCGTCGAGATCCGCGCCGGAACCGGGGGCGACGAGGCGGCGCTGTTCGCGGCCGACCTCTACCGGATGTATGAGCGTTTTCTAACACGCCACGGCTTCAAGATCGAGCCGATCACCTATTCCTCCGGCGTGCTGAACGGCATCAAGGAAGTCATCTTCAAGGTCGTGGGCGACGGAGCGTTCGGGATGACACGCTGGGAGTCCGGCGTGCACCGCGTCCAGCGGGTTCCCGCAACAGAGAGCCAGGGCCGGATCCACACGTCCGCCGCGACGGTGGCGGTGTTGCCAGAGGCGGAAGAGGTGGACGTCAAGATCGAAGACAAGGATTTGCGGATCGATGTCTTTCGCGCGGGAGGTCCCGGCGGCCAGGGCGTGAACACCACCGACTCTGCCGTGCGCATCACGCACCTTCCAACGGGGATCGAGGTCAAGCAGCAGGACCAGCGTTCGCAAATTCAAAACAAGGCGAAGGCGATGGAGATCCTCCGCGCCCGACTGCTCGACATGCGTCTCGCCGAGCAGGAAGCCGAGCGCGCGCGCATGCGGAAGACGCAAGTCGGCACGGGCGATCGTTCGGCGAAGATTCGCACGTACAACTTTCCGCAGAGTCGAGTCACCGATCACCGGATTGGCTTCTCCTCGCACAACCTGCCGGCGATCCTCAACGGCGACCTCGAGCCGCTGCTCGAAGCGCTGCGGCTCGCGCAAGACGAGGAGCGGTCTTGAGGGACGCGGGACGCGGGACGGGGGACGCGGGTCGGCGCCAAACGATCGCCACACCAGGATCGGTCGCGGCGCTCGTCGACGAGCTGGCGGTGCTCCTCGCGGCCGGCGCCCGCTTCGGTGCGCGTGAGGCACAGACCGAAGCGCGCGAGATCGTCGCTGCATTGTACGACGTTCCGCGATTCTGGGCGGCGGCGAACGCGCACGTACCGGTCGAGAGCGAGATGTGGCCGCGCGCCCGGGCGGCGGCGGCGAAGCGCGCTCGGGGGGCACCGCTCGCATACGCCGTGGGCCGGGCGTCGTTCCGGAATCTGACGCTCGACGTCGATGAGCGTGTACTCATTCCGCGGCCGGAGACGGAGCTGCTCGTCGATCTCGTCATCGAGCGGGTCGGCCCCGGACACGAGCTCGCCGTCGACGTCGGCACGGGCTCGGGCGCGATCGCGCTCGCCCTCGCCAGCGAGGGTCAGTTTGCCGAGGTCGTGGGGACCGATGTCTCGCTCGATGCATTGGTAGTGGCCGAAGCGAATGCTCGCCTGCTGCGCTCGCGCGGCGCGCTGCGGGCCCGCCTCATACTCGCGCACGGCTCGCTTCTCGCGCCGATCCTGGCGAAGGGTCTAGGAGTGCACGTCGTCGTATCAAACCCGCCGTACATCGCTTTCGATGAGGCGCGCGATCTCCCGGCGGATGTTCGCGATTGGGAGCCGCCCGTTGCACTCTTCAGCGGGTCGCAGGGACTCGACGTCTCCACGCGGCTGGTGCGGGAAGCCGCCGACGCACTCCTGAGTGGTGGTCTGCTCGCGATGGAAGTCGACGCGCGTCGCGCGTCCCTCGTCGCCGAGCTCGTCGCGGGAGACAGCCGCTATCGCGATGTCGGCGTCCACCTGGATCTCACCGGGCGGGAGCGATTCGTGTTGGCCTATCGGCGGTAGCGCAGACAGCGAGAAGGACCGCACCACAATCGGAG
This sequence comes from Gemmatimonas sp., assembly GCA_021154325.1. GTDB lineage: Bacteria > Gemmatimonadota > Gemmatimonadetes > Gemmatimonadales > Gemmatimonadaceae > AG2. Next base: position 2,001 of record JAJKIR010000092.1, on the reverse strand, counting down.
TGAGCGGATGATCGAAGACAAGGCGAAGGATCTCGGTCGCACGATCGGCCAGAGTCCGGAATACAAGGAAGTGAAGCGTTCCAGCGACGCGTTGAACGACGATCGCGAGACGGTGGCGCTGCTGCAGCAGATGGAGCAGCTCCGCCTTGAGGCGCAGCGCATGCTTCAGCGTGGCGAGCGGCCGACGGAGGAAATGGAGCGGAAGCTCGACGGCCTGCTCTCGCAGATCCAGTCGAAGCCGACGTATCAACGGCTCCTCGTCGCCCAGGAGAACTTCGACAAGGTCATGTCGCGCGTGAACGACTGGATCCTCGAGGGGATCGAAAAGGGCGCGACGAGCAGCATCATCACGCTCTAGGTGTTAGGTGCTGGGTGCTAGGTGCTAGAACTGCACACCAGTCACCTCCTAGCACCTATCACCTAGCACCTAGCACCTCAACCCATGCTCATCGTCTACGAGGGCCCGGAGGGGGCCGGCAAGAGCACGCAGCTCCGGCTGCTCAGCGAGTGGCTGGCGTCGCGCGGGCGTGACGTGCTCGCTGTCCGCGAGCCCGGTGGGACGATCCTCGGCGACGAGATTCGCCGTATCCTGCTCGATCCCGGATCGGACATCGTACCAGCCGCCGAAGCACTGCTGTTCATGGCCTCGCGAGCACAGTTGGTGGAGCGCGTGCTCCGTCCGGCCGTGCGTGCGGAGTCAATCGTGCTCGTCGATCGATTCTTTCTCTCGACGTACGCGTACCAGGGTGCCGGGCGCGGCATTCCGGACGATGACCTCGTCGCGGCGAATCGCATGGCCACGCGCGGGCTCACGCCTGATCTCACGGTGTTGCTGGATCTCCCGACGGACGAGGGCTTCCGGCGGGTGGCGCGGCGCGGCGCGCACGATCGCATCGAGCAGGCAGCAACGGATTTCCACGCGCGCGTGACGGCCGCGTTCAGGCGATTCGCGACCCCCGAGTGGCAGCAGCGTCATCCGGAGTGCGGCCCGATCGCCGTCGTCGATGCTCGCGGTTCCGAAGGCGAAGTCTTCGCGCGCGTGCACGAGCTTCTCCGCGAGCGGTGGCCCGCTTTTTTCCCTCTCGAGACATAGCGCGGCGGTCGCGCGAAACAGTTGGGTGAGGGGAGGGGAGGCGAAGCAATGCGATCACGCGCAATCATCGTCGCCGCAGTGCTCGGCGTCGCACTCGTGTCCGGTGGCTGGCTCATGCAGGCCGGCTACGACGGAGCGGGCAGTCACGTCACGAGCGAGCGATTGTTCGATGACGTTCTGAAACGCGTCGAGAATTTCTACGTCGACACGGTCACTGAGCCCGAGCTCTACCGCAAGGCGGTGGATGGCCTGCTGCTCGAGCTCCACGATCCCCATTCGGTATATTTGCCGCCCGACCGTCTCGCGAAGCTGAATGAGAGCACGACGGGTCGTTATGCGGGCGTCGGGATCCAGATGGACGTGCGCGACGGCTGGATCACAGTCGTGACGCCACTGCCGGGAACGCCGGCACAGCGCGCCGGGATCGTCACCGGAGACCGCGTCGTCGAGATAGACGGCAAGCCGACGCGCTCGTGGTCATCGGACGAGGCCGTGAAGGCGCTCCGCGGCGCGCCGGGCTCGGAGGTGCACGTGGTGGTCGAGCGGCCCGGAAGCACGGCGCGCCTCTCGTTCAACCTAACGAGGGAAGAGATCCACTTCCATTCGGTTCAGCATGCGCTCATGCTGCGCGACAGCATCGGCTATGTCGCGCTGACGATCTTCAGCGAGAACTCCGATCAGGAGCTCCGCACCGCGATCGATTCACTGCGCGGCCGCGGCATGCGGGCCCTCGTGTTCGACCTTCGGGGCGATCCCGGCGGTCTGCTTGACCAGGGCGTCGCGGTCGCCGATCTCTTTCTCGATCCAGGGCAGAAGATCGTGAGCATGCGCGGTCGGACGAAGGACTCGGACCGTGATTACGTCGACCGGCGGCCGCAGCCATGGCCACAGATCCCGCTCGTCGTGCT
>JAJKIR010000091.1 GCA_021154325.1 Gemmatimonas sp. | reverse complement strand
CGCTCGAGGTGGCCGCGGCTGAGCAGACACTCACATCGGCGCAGCTCGCCGCCAGGCTGCAGCGTCGCAGCGTGTGGGGCGCGCCGGCGCTCATCGCGGGCGTTGATTGGGGTGATCCCACCAATTCGGGACTTCTGCCTAACGTGGGCGTGTCGCTCCCGATTCCGCTATTCTCCCGCGGCCGCGGACCGATCATGCAAGCGGAAGCCGAGCTCCAGCGCGCGCGCGCAGGCCTTGCGCTGGCGCGTGCCGAAGGCGCGGCGCGCATCGCGCGCACGCGGCGCGAGCGGGAGATCGCGCTGGCGAAGGTGACGCGCGACCGCGTGCTGCTCGCGAGCGCCAATCGTGTCGCGGCGATGTCACTCACGGCATACCGGGAAGGGCAGTCGTCGCTGCCAAACGTGCTCGAGGCACAACGCAACGCGCGCGACGTTCTCGGTCAGTACATCGACGACGTGGCCGAGGCATGGATCGCCACCGCGTCGCTTCGGGTCTACACTCTCACTCCGGCGAGCACACGCCAATGAGCTCATTGCGACTATGGGACGCCCGACGCCGGGCGCTCGCGTTCCTGGCGGTGTCGATCGCCGGGTGCAAGGCCGGTGGCGCTGCTGAAGGCGACGCGGCGACACCGCAAGCCGTCATTGGCGTGCAGACGGCTGTCGTCACCAAGGCGCCGTTCACGGAGACGTTAGGCGCGCTCGGCACGGTCGCGCCAAGGCCAGGGCACGTCGCGGCATTGGCGGCGCCGCAGCCGGCGCGGGTCGCGCGCGTGTACGTGTCCGCGGGCCAGCATGTGAAGCAGGGCGAGCCGCTCGTCGAGCTCGATCAGACGCCATTCCGCGCCGCGACGCAGGCTGCCGAGGCAACGCTCACGGCGGCAGAGAAGGCGAATGACCGACAACAGCGCCTCGCGACGGAAGGGATCGTGCCGCGCAAGGACGCGGACCAGGCGGCAGCCGACGTCGCAAAGGCGCGTGCCGACGCGGCCAACGCCCGCCGCGCCGAGCAGCTGTCGGTCGTCCGATCGCCGATTGGAGGCGTGGTGACGCGGATGACGGCCGTACTGGGCGCCACCGCCGATGTCGCCCAGCCGCTGGTCGAGGTGGCGGACCCGAACGCGCTCGACATCCTTCTGAATGTCACACCTAACGATGCGAGTCGCGTCCATCCCGGTGCGAAGGTCACGCTGACGGCGGGTCAGAACGCGAGCGGCGACCAGCTCGGAATAGGCAGCGTTGCCGACGTCGGCGGTGCCGTCGATACGTCGAGCCGGAGCGTCAACATCCGGGTCCAGGCGCCGTCGACGCGGCGTCCGCTGCGCATCAGCGAGACAGTCTACGGTCAGATCGCCGTCGCCGTACACTCCAACGCGATCACGGTGCCGCTCGAGGCGCTCGTCCCCGATGGCGAGGACTTCAAGGTATTCGTGGTGGACGCGACGGGGACGGCGCACGAGCGCAAGGTGACCGTTGGCGGCAGGACGGACAAGGTTGCCGAGATCATCGAAGGCCTAACGAGCGGCGAGCGCGTGGTCACATACGGCGCCTATGGTGTTTCCGATAGCGCCAAGGTCGTTCCGGCGAAGGAGCCGCCCGCCGCCGCTGCGCCGGCCAGAGAAAAGCCGTGAGCGCGGCAACGACCGAGCCGCCCGCTCCGGCTGTCGCGATACGCACCAAGCGGAGTCTGTTCGCGATTCTCAGCGAGCAGCGACGATTCGTGTATCTGGCCATCGCGCTGCTGAGCGCGGCCGGGATCTGGGCGGCCCTGCAGCTGCCGTCGGCGATCTACCCGGAGCTCGTCTTCTCGCGCATAACGATCGTGTCACAGGGTACGTCGCTCGGTGCACGGCAGGTCCTGTTCTCCGTGACGCGGCCGATCGAGGAGGCGGTGAGCATCGTTCCCGGCGTGACCCGCGTACAGTCCCGGTCGATCCGCGGCGGAAGCGAGATCAACATCACGTTCTCGCCAAGCACGGACATGATCTACGCGCTGCAGCAGGTACAGGCACGCGTGAATCAGGTGCGGCCCGATCTTCCGCCCGAGCTCGACATCGAGGTCGAACGTCTGACGCCGTCGCTCTTCCCGATTCTCTCATACAATCTCGAGGGCGGCGACGCGGCGACACTCTACGACATCGCGCGGTATCAGATCCGGCCACTCATCTCGCGCGTCCCAGGTGTCGGGCGCGTGGACGTACAGGGGAGCGACGTGCGCGAGATCGAGGTCGTGGCGGACCCAGCCCGACTCTCCACACAGGGCATGACCTTCGAGGACTTCGCGAACGCGATCAAGCAGGCGACGACCGTTGCGGCGGTCGGACGGATGCCGGCGAACTACAAGCAGTACCTGATCGTGAGTGCGCAGGAAGCACATTCCGTCGAAGACATCGCGGACATCGTCGTCGGTCATGGACTCCGCATTCGCGATCTGGCCACGGTCTCGTCGGGTACCGAGGATCACGTCCGGATCATCTCCGGCGATGGCCGCCCGGCGGCACTGCTCAACATCACGCGCCAGATCGGCGGCAACACGATTGCGATCGCCGATAGCGTCGCGGCAATCGCGAGCGGGCTGCGCGGGCAATTGCCGCCGGGTGTGCATCTGAAAGCGGTCTACGATCAGGCGGCGCTCGTGCGCGACGCCGTGAAATCCGTGCGCGACGCGATGATCATCGGTGCCGTGCTCGCGATCATCGTGCTGCTGGTCTTTCTGCGGCACGGACGCATCACCGCGATCAGCGCGTCATCCATCCCGCTCACGATGGCGATCACGGTCTTCGTCATGGCGCGTGTTGGACAGACGTTCAATCTGATGACGCTTGGCGCGATGGCGATCGCTATCGGTCTCGTCATCGACGACGCCGTGGTGATCACGGAGAACATCGTACGCCATACGCACATCAATCGCGATCGCGACGCGGCGATTCGCGATGCGGTACAGGAGCTCATCTGGCCTGTGACGACGTCGACGATCACGACCGTCGTCGTCTTTCTCCCGCTAGGCTTGCTCACCGGCGTCGAGGGCCAATTCTTTCACGCCCTCTCGATCACGCTGACCATTGCCGTGCTCGTGTCGCTCATACTGGCCCTCACGATCATTCCACTCCTCAGCGCGCGGTTCCTCACGGCGGACGATACCGAGCTGGACGCCCCCGGCGCGGTGCACACGGAGAGAACGGGTATCCTCGCCCGCGTTGGCCGCGGCATCGACACGCTATCCGATCGCTATGAGCGCACGCTCGACAATCTGCTGCAGCACGCCCGATGGATGATCGTCATCGCGATCGTGCTCGTCCTGGCGGGCTATCTCGCGCGCCACTTCGTCGGGACGGGATTTCTGCCGGAGATGGACGAGGGCGCGTTCGTAATGGACTATTTCACACCCGGCGGCACCGCCCTCTCGGAAACTGATCGGGAGCTGCACATCGCCGAGGGCATTCTCGCGCGCACGCCCGAGATCACCGGCACGTCGCGTCGCACCGGCGCGGAGCTGGGCCTGTTCGCCACGCAGCAGAACACGGGCGATGTCGTCGCGCGCCTCGAGCCGCCAAGCCAACGGAATCGCACGATCTTCGACGTCATCGCCGAGGTGCGCGACAAGATCAGCGCCGCGGTGCCCCGGCTCCATATCGAGTTCGTGCAGATTCTGTCGGACGTTATCAACGATCTCGCCGGGGCGGCGCGTCCGGTCGAGATCCGACTGTTCGGGCCGGACCTGAACGCACTGGAGGCGTACGCCCAGAAGCTGTCGCCGCAGATCGAGAAGGTCGATGGAATTGAGGATCTTTATAATGGCGTCGCCGAGCCGGCGGCCGAGATGGAGATGGCGGTGAACGAGGCGGAAGCGAATCGCGTCGGTCTCACTCCGGATCAGGTGCAGAACGCCGTGAGCGGTGCCCTCATTGGCGTTCCCGCCGGTGAAGTACGCCTCGAGGATCGCACGATCGGTGTCCGGGTACGCGCACCGGACTCGGTGCGATACAACCCACGACAGCTGGGCGCGCTGCCCGTGGTGTCGTCACAAACGAAGATCGCAGTTCCGCTGTCGTCACTCGCGACCTTCCAGGCAATGGAAACGCGCGGCGAGCTGCTCCGGCAAAATCAGCAACAAATGATCGAGATGCACTCCGACCTCGCCGACCGCTCGTTGGGCGCGGTGATGACAGACGTGCGCGCCGTTCTCGCGAAGAATCCACCACCGAGCGGGATTCGTCTCGAGATCGGCGGCCAGTATGCCAGCCAGCAGGAGGCATTTCGGTCGCTGTTGCTCGTGCTCGCCCTCGCTGCGGCGAGCGTCATCGCGGTGATGGTGATCCAGTTTGAATCGTTCGTCGAGCCGTTCGTCATTCTGCTCGCCGCGCCGCTTTCGTTCGTCGGCGCGATGCTACTGCTCCTCATCACGGGAACACCGCTCAACGTCTCGAGCTTCATGGGGCTCATCCTGCTCGTCGGCTTGATCGTGAAGAACGGCATCATCCTCCTCGACTTCACACGGCGCCGGATGGTCATGGAAGGGTGGACGCTCGAGCGAGCGATCATCGAGGCAGGACGCGTACGGCTGCGTCCAATCCTCATGACGACGCTCTGCACTCTTTTCGGGCTGCTGCCGCTGGCGCTCGGCCTCGGCGCCGGAAGCGAGCTACAGAAGCCACTCGCTCTCGCGGTCATCGGAGGTCTCACGCTCTCGACGCCGATCACCCTCTACGTCGTGCCGACGCTGCTCGTCGCCGTGCGCGGCCGCGATTACTCACTCACACGGAGCTCAGGCAGATGAAGAAGTGGCATTTGGCAGTCGCTGCGGTGGCGATCGGCGCAAATCTTCCCCTGTCCCAGTCGGGTGCGCAGCAGCGGCCCGCGGCGAGCCAAACTGTTCTCCAGCGGGAAGCAAAGATCGCGGAGACCGAGGCCCGAAAGACGGCCCTCGCCGCGGTGCCGGGCGGTCGAGTGCAGTCGCATGAGCTCGAGCGAGAGAATGGAAAGCTCATCTACTCGTACGACATCAAGGTTGCCGGGAGACGCGGAATCGAGGAAGTGAACGTCGATGCGATGACGGGCACCATCGTCGCACACGAGCACGAAGACGCCAAGGCCGAGGAGAAAGAGAAGAAAGCAGAAGCAAAAGAGAAACGGCCATAGCTGCGGCCGCGAGCGTGGGCTCCCGATTCAGCTCGGTTGAACCGGGGCGCGACATGGTTCGGTTGGCACCCTATTCGCGTTGCCGGCCTGGGCCAAGGGGTGACCATGAGAGCATCCGTTTGCTTCATGGGCAACAGCCACAGCCTTGTGGAGGAGTCGTGATGCGCGTGTCGGTACGTCGTGAATTGACAAGATTATCAACTGCCATCTGCTTGATTCTCTGCGCCGCTCGCGACGTCGTCGGGCAGCCGGCGCTGCCGCCAAAGGCCAAGGCCGACAGCGCGAAGACGCCGGCGCCGCTGTTCACGAAAAAAGATTTTTTAGTGGCTGGCGGGTTCACGGTGGGCATGGTGGCGATGTTCCCGTTCGACGAGCGACTGGCCAAGCATCTCACGAACCATGGCGCGCAGGCGAACAATTTCTTCAAGAACGCGTCGACCGGTGTCGAGTGGATCGCGAGCCCGGGCTCATACGTCATCGGCGGGACGATGTACGCGGTGGGGCGCCTTGGTCACTTCGATCGCGTGGCGGATCTCGGATGGCATGGTACCGAGGCTGTCCTCGTCGCCGACGTGCTCACCTACATGCTGAAGGGGATCAACGGACGCTCACGGCCATTCGTGTCCAACGACACGAACCCACGTGATTACAAGTTGTTCAGGGGCTTCGGGGACGGAACGCGACAGTCGTTCCCATCAGGCCACTCCACCTCAGCATTTGCCGCGGCTGCGGCGGTAACCGCGGAGACGGGAACCTGGTGGCCGAAGTCGAAGTGGGTCATCGGGCCATTGATGTACGGCGGCGCGACGATGGTCGGGCTCTCGCGAATGTATCACAACAAGCACTGGGCATCCGACGTCGTGCTCGGCGCGGCGATCGGCACCTTCAGCGGATGGAAGATGGTGCAGTACTCGCACGCGCATCCGACGCCGCTCGACAAGGCGCTGCTGCACGTTTCGGTCGTGCCGGCCGGGGAAGGGCAGTGGGCGCTGGCATGGTCCGGGACGCTGCCGTAGCCCGACGCGTTCGCGACTTCGTCGCCGCGCGATTCGATACGAAGTCACACACTGGGCTCGGCCTCACCCTGCGGCTTGTCGGCTTCGCGCTCGCCGTGTGGGTCTTCAGCGGCCTCGTCGACGCGGTGCTCGACAACGAGACGATCGTCCGCATGGACCGGGTCGTCGAGGCGTGGTTTCACGTCCACTCAACACCGACGGGCCTCACCGTGTTCGACGTGGTGACGCAATTCGGCTTACCCGTTGTGGATGCCGCGATAGCCGCCGTCGCGCTCATTCTCCTATACCGTCGCGAGTATCCCCTCCTCGTGACCTGGCTCTTCGCCAACCTCGGCGGCAAAGCGATCGAGTACGTGATCAAGAACACCGTCCATCGCACCCGCCCACAATACGCCGCCGAGTTCCTCCACGGAGTGTCGTACAGCTTTCCGAGCGGCCACACGATGGGCTCGACGATCTGCTACCTGATGCTCGCGTACATCGTGGCGGCGCGGCCAGGCGCGAGTCGACGAACGCGGTGGATCGTGTTCCTCATCGCCGGTGCGCTGATCTTCGCCGTCGCGTTCAGCCGGGTGTACCTCGGAGTGCATTACCCGAGCGACGTCGCCGGCGGGTTCGCGGCAGGCATGGCGTGGCTCACCGCCTGCGGAGCGACCCGCCACCTCGTTACGAAGGGGCGTGCCTTCTCACGTCTCCAACCGGAGGAGTGAGCCGCGCGTCAGTTGCCGTGCGACGTGACCGCGGGCGTCGGCGCCGCTCCGCCCATCTTCTCGACGCCCATCTCCCGCGCCATCGAACGCCACTCGTCGCGTGAGATGATCTGCGTCGTCGAATCCTGGAACGTGCGAATGGCGCGGAGAATCGCGGAGCGCTTGTCGCCCGCGGCAATGAGCGGCGACGCGAGGATGTCGGCGACCACATCGTGCAGCGAATGCAGGTTGTCGAAGATGATCGCCGCTTCGGGGTATCGGTCCGAGAACCGTGGCGAGACCGCCGCGGCCATCGGCATCACCGTCGGCATCTTCGACGGCGCGTCGGCCAGAAGTGACCAGAAGTGCGCCGTCGCCGCCTCGACGTTCCGGTGTCGGCCGGCGGGGTCGTTCGTCGCGAGAAGCGCGTCGTAGAGCACCATCTGGTACCAGTGATACGACCAGAGCAGACCATTGAACTTCGGATTCTGCCTTCGGAAGACCAACGAGTACGGCGCGCCTTCCATGAGCTCCATGCTCTTGGGCATCCTGCTCAACGCGAGATCCGGGCGACTCGCGTAATACCGCAGCAACCGCGCGACGCGACTGTCCTGCGCGGCGCTGTCGAGCCGTTCATCGGCGAGCACGTCGTAGAGCTGACGATGGAGCATGTGCGTCCAGTCGAAGACGGCGTACAGCTCCGGGACGAGCGTCGTGTACGTCGGACCCACGGCGTGCTCCTCGAGGGGCAGCGCGGGCGGATGCACGAGCAGCTGCGTCGTAATGAACTCGAACTCGCGTCCCTCGATACTGCGCCGCGCTTCGTCCGGTCTTCCCTCCGCGCGCAGCAGCCGCTCGTACAGCACGGCGTGTCCATAGTCGAACGCGTTGAACAAACGGTCCGAGCGCGGGTAGCGGGCGCGAAACGCCCAATTGTACGAGGCGCCGAGGTAAGTCTGCTCGGGGACACGCGCAACGGAGCCGCAGCCAGCCGCGGTCGCGGTCAGGAGCACCGCCGCCACTTTCCGAAATCTCGACTGCCAGAATCCCATTCGCGTTCCCGTTAGGCGCCCGGCCGGCCAAACCGACGCCGGATCGCTCACTCGTCCGCCACACGCCACGTATCGCGGCACGCGGCCAATCCTGAATCTAGAACGTGGTTGCCGAGTTCCAGCGGGAAGGTTGGCTTTTTGCAATGAGCGAGGCCAATGACGGCGAAGTCGCTCATCTCACTACTCGGTGCCTCGATCGCGTTCCTGCTCACGGGAGCGTGCGTGGCGTCGGCGCAGGTCACGCCCCGCGCAGCCAGTGAGTGCGAGGGGCGCGTCATCGACGAGATCCGCGTCAACGCGCTGCGCCCGCCGTTTACCGGCGAAGCGAAATACTGGCGGCAGGTCGCCCGCACGTTGGGGCTGCACCACCGGACGACCGACACGGCGGTGGTGCGACGATTCCTCGCGCTTGAAACGGGCGGCCGGTGCACGGACTTTCGGATACGCGAATCGGCGCGCCTCCTTCGAGAGCAGCCGTTCATCGCGGACGCGCGTATTCACGGCGTTCCCGACGATTCCGGGGGCGTGCGCATCGACGTCGAGACGGTGGACGAGATTCCGGCGCTCGTTTCGGCCTCGTTCAACGGGCATCTCTCCTATCTCGAGATCGGGAACGAGAACATGTTCGGCGACGCGTGGCTGCTGGCGCTTCACGGCGCGGATCGTCCCCTCGCGGGCCGCTCGGCGGGGTTCCGGATGAGCGACTACCAATTTCTCGGACGACCGTACGAACTGGACGTGCAGGGCGACTGGGGGCAGCGTACGTCCGGCTGGCTCGTCGACGCCTCGCACGCGTACCTCACCGATCTGCAGCGCATCGCCTGGGAGGCCGGGCTTGGCCATGCGGGTCAGGAGTACGCCGTCATCCGTCGCGGCGAGGGAATCGAGGATCTCGGCATCGCGTATCGGCGAACCGCGGCGGACATCGGCGGGGTCTTCAAGCTTGGCAATCTGCGCACACCGATTCTCGTCGGGGCGATCGCCACGTTCATGCACCTCGACCCCGGGCAGGGTGTTGCCGTCGGGGACCGGGGCGTCACTCCCGACACCACCCTGGCGGGGCGCTATGCGGAGGTGAGTCGCTCGCGCCTAACGGGAGTGGGTGCGTGGCGCAACCTGAACTTCGTGGCAGCGCGCGGCTTCGAGACGCTCACGGCGACGCAGGACGTGCCCACGGGATTCCAGCTCTTCGGCCAGTTCGGACGCGGGACGCCCTGGCTCGGCGGCTCAAGCGATGTGTACATGCTGGCGGACATGCTCGCCGGCGTGGGTTCGGCAAAAACGTACTCCGAGCTGCATCTCATCAGCGAAGGCCGGCGCGAGCTCGGAGGGCAGCTCTGGGAGGGGGTGGTCAGCAGCGGACAGCTCGCGGCGTACTGGAAGCGAAACGACAACGACCTGCTGCACGGCTGGGCAGAGTTTGCCGGCGGCTGGCGCATCGAGACGCCATTTCAGCTCGAGCTCGCGACGGAGGATCAACGCCTCATCGGCTACAAGGGGTCGCTCAACGGTGCGCGGAGAATCTCGGGCGGCATCGAGGCGCGGCGCGTCCTCGTCGGCCTAACGAACAGGGCCGACGTCGGTGTTGGCGTATTCTGGAACGCGGCGCGTCTCTGGGCCGGTGACGCACCGTTCGGTGTCGATACGCCGATGCTCCCGAGCGCGGGGGTGAGCCTCTTCGGAGCGCTTCCCAAAGGGTCGCAGCGCACGCTGCGCATCGACCTCGGCGTACCGCTGCGCGGTGGCGTCGTCCACTCCGGGTGGGAGGTGCGGCTCCTGTACAGGGACTTCACCCGCCGCGTTCGCGAGGAGCCCCGCGACATTGCCGGCGCGCGCGAGCAGCTCGTCGGGCCGGACGTCTTCCGACCCTGAGACGCGACGTTCCTCAGAACTTGACGAGGAGAGCCAGCAACAACCGGCTCTCGTCGCGTCGAAGATCGGGTGCCCAGTTGGGAACGAGCGATCCTGGTGCGCCCGTGTTCCCTCCCGGCGGCGTCACTCCCCCGCTGCCCGCGAAATAGGGAACGTTCGCCTTCCGATGAACGACTTCCATGCGAAAGGTCGTGAACTGATCGGGCATATAGTCGAAGGTCAGCGAGCTATCCCACGCCCGAAACGAATCGCCGGGATTCTGTGTGAAATACGGAGTCCCCGAGAACGCTGTAGCACCGTTGATCGGCGGCAGGAGCACCAGATAGCGCCCCGGATTGGAGATCATACCACCGCCCAGGGTGACACCGATGAGGTCGCGCGCGACCACGCGCGATCATAAATCATGAAACCGAGGAAGTCCTGAGCGGGCACGTTGCTCGTGTGGCTCGCGCAACGCACACCGTTCCCCTCCTCACATCCCGCATCCACCGTCAGCGAGAACGCCCCTCTGGTATATCCACTTCCCGGAGCCTCTCGATACTTGAGCTCGAGGCTGTTGTCGCTGTGCAGTCGCCAGCGATCTGGGGTGCCTAACCAGTCGCGACCCCAATATTCATTGGACAAGATCGAGAGCACGGCGGTCGGCCGATAGAGAACCTGCACCCCCAATCCGGGCGCGCTGTTGAACATCCCGTACGATTGCCAGCCATTGACGATCCACGGCTCGATCTTCAGCCGTTCGGACGGATAGATCTGCAGCCGGACGCCGTTAAAGAACCACGGTGTGTTCGACGAGACGTACGATGGCTGGTATGCCCAGTTATCGAAGTTGTAATAGCTGAAAAGCCCGACGTAGGACATGAAGATCCCGGCGTCGAGATTGATCCCGTGGAGCACGTCCCAGTGATAGCCGCCATACGCCTCGGAGAGATAGCGATAGGCACTCGAGAGGTCCCACTGGCCGCGTCCAGGACTGGCATCATTGCGCGGCGTCATCGTCGAGTACAAGCCGAACTGCGTCATGATGCGGCCGCGCGCGCGGCCGTAGTGAAAGTCGCCGCCTATGCCCAGCTGCTGGAGCTGCACTTCACTCGTGCGCCCGCTCTCTGAAGTGCCGACCAGGGTATGATCCTTCGGATGGTGAGACTGCGCGATGTACGAGACGTCCGCGCGGAATTCGCCGGTGAACGCTTTCGTGTCGAGCACGGAGACACTCTGTCGGCTCGTGCCGTTGAGCCATGTGAAGTCGGCGAAGGCAAAGGGCGCGCGTCGCGGCTGCGAGTCAGGCAAGGCCGAGGCGGCACCCTGCGCCGTCGCGCGCAGAATAGGCGCGAGGAGAACGACTGCCGACACCGACTTCCGCGTCAACCACCGTCTCACGCCGACTCCGCTTGTTCGACGCGGACAACCACGAAGCCGTCGACGACGACGCCGCGGCACGGAATGACGTCACCGGGAACCAGAAGGATGCAGTCGCCGTCCGTCAGCCGCTCGAGAAGCGTAATTTCACCGCTCAACCGGTCGTCAGCGCGCTCGAGCCGTCGCACGTGAGTCGGCGCGGGCGCAGTGTCGCGCGAGACATCGAACAGACCGCGAAGTCTGTGAAGGATCGGGAAGAACACCCCTCATCCTACTAGCCAGCGCATTAACGCCGCACAAAGCGCGGCAGGGTTCCTGTTAAAAAAACGTGAAACTCGGCAGAGAATGTCAGCGATGATTGCATCGCTGCCGTTTCCATCAGTCTGCGGACGAAGGCTCCACGATCACGAAGCGATATCCGATTCCAGGCTCGGTCAGGATATAACGAGGCCGAACGACGTCGCGTTCGATCTTTCGTCGCAGGTGAGCCACCTGGACGCGAAGGTACTGCTGTGCATCGCCGTAGCTGCGGCCACTCCACACCTGCTGGAAGAGCTGCTGATGTGTCAGCGTGCGTCCCGCTTGCGTCGCCAGCGCGCGCAACACCTCCCACTCGGTCCGCGTGAGGCGGACATATTCGCCATCCACGACCAGTGTACGACCGAGGAGATCGATCACGAGATCGCCCGACTCGATTCTCGCGGTGGCGTCCGTCGTCTCCCCCCGCGCCGCGCGCCGCAGCAGCGCTCGCACCCGTGCCTGCAGCTCGCTGGTGCTGAACGGCTTGGTCACGTAATCGTCAGCCCCGGCGTCGAGCAGGGCGACTTTCTCGGAGTCGGAGTGCCGCGCGGAGAGCACAAGGATCGGCATTCGCGTCCACGCGCGCAGCGCCTGGCAGACCGCGATGCCCGACATGTCCGGAAGCCCGAGATCGAGGACGACGAGCTGCGGTCGCTCTGCTGCCGCGCGTTCCACGCCGATCGCGCCGTTCTCCGCTTCCACCACGCGCGTCGTCGGTGACTGGAGCGCGGAACGCACGATCCGCCGGATCTGTACCTCGTCGTCGATGACGAGCACCGTCATCGACGTCGGTTGAGCGTCAACCGCGGCTGCGTGATCGGGGCTCATCATTCACGAAAGCTGTGCGCCGCGATCAGCGCCGGCTAGCTCAGCAGCGCCATAAAAAATCCATGAAATTCCGCCTCCGAAGCTGTCCGGCTGCCGCCACATGTGCGTCGTTGAAATGAGTATCTCCTCGCATCGGCAGCAGCTTCGGAATGCCCACTACAATAAAACGGGTAAAAAATCTCCTCGTCGGCCGCCCACTGCCGAGCGAGCGCCTCGAACACGAGCGCCTGAGCAAGAAGACCGCGCTCGCGGTGCTTTCGTCGGACGCCATCTCTTCGGTCGCGTATGCTACCGATCAGATTCTCTTTGTCCTCGGCGGCGCAGTCGGCATGGCCGCGATCAACTACGTCGTGCCGATCTCCGGGATCATCGTCGGGCTGCTGGTACTGGTGGCGCTCTCCTACCGGCAGACGATCTTCGCCTATCCTAACGGCGGGGGATCATACACCGTTGCGCGCGACAATCTCGGCGTTGGGGCGGGGCTCGTTGCCGCCGCCGCCCTTCTCACCGATTACATCCTCACCGTCGCGGTGTCCATCTCGTCGGGAGTCGCCGCGATCACCTCCGCATACCCAGAACTCCTCGGCCACACGGTCCTGCTCTGCGTGGCCTCGATCGCACTCTTGATGGTCGTCAATCTGCGTGGCGTTCGCGAATCGGGTGCGGCGTTCAGCCTGCCGACGTACGTCTTCATCGCGATCATGATCGCGCTGATCGTCACCGGTGTCTCGCGCGAGTGGACCGGCCACGAGATGGCGACGATCTCCGCACCGCTGAAGGTCGATCCGTCGTCGTCGCGTCACGACTCCTTTCCTGTCGGCTTTGCACTCGCCTTCCTGATGCTGCGCGCCTTCGCCGAGGGCTGCGTCGCGATGACGGGCACCGAGGCGATCTCGAACGGCATCTCGGCGTTCAAGCAGCCCGCACAACGCAATGCCGCGACCACCCTCGGCTGGATGGCCGCCATCCTTGCCGCCTTCTTCATCGGGACGAGCTATCTCGCTCGGCACTATGGCGTCATGCCGACGACCAACGAGACCGTGCTCTCTCAGCTGGGCCGGCACGTCTTCGGGACGAACGCGGCGTACTACCTCCTCCAGTACTCGACCTTTGCCCTCCTCGTCCTCGCGGCGAATACCGCCTTCGCCGACTTTCCGCGACTCTCCGGCATTCTCGCCAACGATCGCTTCATGCCCCGCCAGTTCTCCGCGCGCGGCGATCGTTTAGCATTCTCGAACGGGATCATCGTCCTCGCACTCATCGCGATGGTGCTTGTCACGGTGTTCAAGGGCAACACCAACGCGCTGGTGCCGCTCTACGCGATCGGCGTCTTCGTCTGCTTCACGCTCTCGCAGAGCGGCATGGTGGTGCACTGGATTCGTTCGCGCGCGGCCGGCTGGCGCTGGCGCATGGCCCTCAACGGGCTCGGCGCGCTGGCCACCGCCGCCGTCGCCCTCGTACAGGTGATGACGAAATTCACCGCGGGCGGCTGGATCGTCTGCGTCATCATTCCGCTCATCATCGCGATGTTGGTGAAGATCCACCGGCATTACGTCCAGTTCGCGGAAGACATCCGATTCAGCGGCCAGAGCTCCATCCTGCCGCTGCACCATACGGTCGTGGTGCCGGTGAATGGCATCACGAAGGCCACCGCCGCGGCGCTCGTCTACGCCACGACGATCTCCGACGAGGTCGTGGCTCTCTACGTCGAGGTCGACAAGCGCGACACGGCGGCGTTGGAGGGAGCCTGGGACGAGTGGGACATCGGCGTGCCGCTCGTCGTGCTGCCGTCGCCCTACCGCTCGGTGCTCCGTCCCCTTGCCGAGTACGTTGAGAACTTGCGAATGATCTCGCCCGGCGAGCTCGTGACGGTCGTCGTCCCCGAGGTCGTGCCGCGGCGCTGGTGGGAGCACTTTCTGCACAACAAGACGGCGCTGTACATCCGCACGGCGTTCCTCTTCAAGGCGAACGTCGTCGTCACGAGCGTACCGTACCTCCTTGGACATTCGTATCGGCTGCGCGATCAGGCGCGGCCTCTTGCGGAGGCTCGACGTCGTCCGCCGCCGGCAAAAACAGCGTGAACACACTTCCGCCGCCGGCACGCGCGGCATAGGTCACCCGACCGCCCTGCGCCTCGGCCACCTGCTTCGCGATGGAGAGGCCAAGGCCGGCGCTTCCGACGTCCGGCGGCGCTCCATCCGGTCGCTGAAACGCTTCGAACAGCCGCGGCACATCCGCCGCCGCCACTCCTGGTCCGCGGTCCGCGACGTGAATCGCAAGCTCGACTCCGGCGCGCTCCGCCGTCAGCTCGATGGGGGCATCGCTGCCGTCGTACTTGCGTGCGTTCTCCACGAGATT
>JAJKIR010000090.1 GCA_021154325.1 Gemmatimonas sp. | reverse complement strand
TTCCTCTCGCGATCTTCCTCGCGCGCTCTTCCTCGCACGCCCTTTCTCGCGCGTCTTTTCTCGCGCGCTTTTTCTCGCGCGCCTTTCTCGGCGCCTTTTCACGACCCCGCAGTGACCGGCTTCGACGCGCTACCCGGTCAGCGACTGTGCTTGAACATCATCTCAACCAGCTCGTCGTACATCGCCTCCGCGTCATCGGCGCTGGACTTGATTGCGCTCGTGGCGCAGTGCTTCAGATGGTTGCGCATCAGCTCACGCCCCACGGCGCGTAGCGCCTCGTGCACTGACGAGATCTGTGTCAGGATGTCGGCGCAGTAGCGGTCTTCCTCGACCATCTTCTGCAGCCCACGCACCTGTCCCTCGATGCGGCGCAGCCGCTTGAGATTGCGGTCCTTGATATCGGGATCGACGCGAGCGGTCTTCGTTGCCATGTACCTTCTCCTGTATTCCTGAGCGCTGCTCAGGCGATGCGCGCGCCGCGGAGCCGCAGACTGTTGGCGACCACGCTTACCGAGCTGAATGCCATTGCCGCGCTGGCGAGGATTGGGCTCAGGAGCAGCCCGAATGCCGGATACAGCGCGCCCGCGGCCACCGGGATGCCAATGACGTTGTAGATGAATGCCCAGAACAGATTCTGCTTCATCGTTCGCATCGTGCGACGCGACAGCGCGATGGCGTGCGCCGCCGCACGCAGGTCGCCGCGCATGAGCACCACGTCACCTGCCTCGACCGCGATGTCGGTGCCGGTGCCGATCGCCATGCCGACGTCCGCCTTTGCGAGCGCTGGCGCGTCGTTGATGCCGTCACCAATCATCGCCACCACTTTGCCCTCCGACTGCAGCCGCTCGATCTCGGCGACCTTGCCCTCGGGGAGCACTTCGGCCACGACGCGGTCGATGCCCGCCTGACGAGCCACCGCCTCCGCGGTGCGCCGGTTGTCGCCGGTGAGCATCACGACCTCGAGGCCGAGAGCGTGGAAGCGACGGATCGCTTCGCGAGACGTATCCTTGATCGGATCGGCTACCGCCAGCACCGCGGCGAGTGCACCGTCGATCGCGACGTACATCGGCGTCTTCCCATTGGCCGCGAGGCGCTCGACCTCGGCGGCTAGTGGTGTCGTGCTGATCCCCGACTCGGCCATCAGCGCGGCGTTCCCGACGACGAGCGCGAAACCGTCAACAGTACCGGTTGCGCCGCGGCCGGTGACGGACTGGAAATCGTTAGGCGAACCGAGCGCCAGTCCCCGCTCGCGCGCATGGCGCACGATCGCATCGGCGAGTGGGTGCTCGCTCATCGTCTCCAGGGAGGCGACGAGGCGGAGAATGTCATCCGGCGCGCGAGACTGATCAGGCGCAACCACCATGTCCGTGACCGTCGGCCGGCCCTCGGTGACGGTACCGGTCTTGTCGAGCACGATCGTGCGGATGTCGCGGGCGCGCTGCAGAGCCTCGCCTCCCTTGATCAGGATGCCGAGCTCCGCGCCTTTACCAGTGGCAACCATGACGGCCGTCGGCACGGCGAGTCCCATCGCGCACGGGCAGGCGATGATCAGCACAGCGACCGCGGCAGCGAACGCGCGAACCAGCGGCGCTTGCTCGGCCGCGACGTACCACGTCACGAAGGTCGCGATCGCGATGGAGATCACGACCGGGACAAAGATCCCGCTGACGCGATCAGCAAGCTTCTGAATTGGCGCGCGGCTCCCCTGTGCGTCGCGCATCAGCTTCACGATGCGGGCGAGCACCGAGTCCGCACCGAGCGTCGTTGCGCGGTAGCGGAACGCCCCCGTGCGGTTGATGGTCCCACCGATGACGGCGTCGCCTGGCTTCTTGGCGACAGGGAACGATTCACCCGTGAGCATACTCTCATCGACGGCGCTCTCGCCCGACAGCAGGTCGCCATCGACAGGAATGCGCTCACCAGGGCGGACAATCACCGTGTCGCCCGTCGCGACGGCCTCGATTGGGGCGTCCAGCTCGATCTCGCCCTCGGCACTCGTCCGTATCAGCCGCGCGGTCTTCGGCTGCAGACGGACCAGCGCGCGCAGGGCGTTCGCCGTCCGCGTCTTTGCCCGCGCCTCGAAGGCATTGCCGGTGAGAATGAGCGCGATGATGATGATCACCGCCTCGTAATACACGTCCGGCGTCAGGCCACGACGGAAAAAGAGCGAGGGCGCCACAGTGGCGACAACAGAATAGAGGAACGCGGCCCCGGTTCCGACTGCGATTAGTGTATTCATATCTGCCGAGTGATGCCGGAAAGCAGCCCAGGCGCGGGAGTAGAAGTGGCGCCCGGCCCAGAGCATGACGCCAAGCGTCGCCACCATGAGCGCGCCCATGGTCGCCTGAATCGGCAGGCTGAGGAGCCAGGGAAAGACCTGGTGAAAGAATGGGTGCACTGCGCCCATGGCCCAGCGCATGAGAGGATCGCTGATGCCGATGTGGCTCATGAGCGGCATGGAGATGATCATCGCGATCACTCCCACGATTCCGCTGACGATCGCCTTCGTTTTGAAATCGCGAAACTCTTCGGCTGTCGCGCGGTCGCGGGCTTCCTGCTCCTCGAATGCGCTCTGGTCGGGAGAGGCGAGCTGGGCACCGTAGCCGGTCGCCCGAATCGTCTCGACCAACTGATGCGGAGTAACAGCGCTCGGGTCGAAGCTCACCGTCGCGGTGTTCATCATGAGATTCACATTCGCGCCGGCAACGCCGGGCTGCTTCTCGAGCGCGCGTTGAATGCGCGCCGAGCACGCGGCGCACGTCATTCCGCTGACCGGGATGCGGATCGACGCATTCATAGCGGTCGCCGATGGAGCAGCTGCGTCCGGGCGGGTGGTAGCGCTGTCTGTGCTGCTCATCGCTTCATTCTCAGTCCTCGGCGACGAGCGCGCCGTGGAGCATGCTCATTCCACAGGTGAAGTCGTATCGGCCCGCCTTTGGGGGCGTGAGCTCGACCACAGTCTTCCTGCCGGTTGGGAGGAACCGGCGGATACCGAAGTCGGGGAAGACGACCTCCTCCGAGCAGCTGCCTGTATCGCGGCGGTCGAAGACGAGGCGCACCGGCCGGCCGGCCTTCACGCGCACGACGGCGGGGCTGTAGCCGCCGTCCACCGTGATGGTCTGTTCCTGAACTTCTCCAGTCGGCGGCACGGTGCCGACGGCAGATGCCGGCGCGCGTCCGGCGACGAAGAAGTACCAGTTCACCCAGCCGATGGCGGCGAGTCCCGCCACGATCACCAGCCAGTCGGTCGCCTGCATCATCATCGAACTATCCCCTGAGTGGTCAACCTCGCAGGATACATACCCCCTGCGGGTATACTCAAGGTAATACCCCCACCCCCTATGTCAAGCGATCATCACTACGGCGCGCGACTGGGAGCTGCAAAGAAGCCGAAGCGCTGAGCATCGAGGCTGGATGCACCATCCGCGGGCACGAGCGGCCCCAGCCCCGAGCCTGACGAGCTGCTTTTCTCCTCGACCACCCAGAAGAACGGACTGCGTGACGCCAGCGCCCATTCGAGGTCGAAGCCGGCTGCCGCGGTGAGATCCGGGACGACGAGGTCGTAGCCGATGTCGCCGAGCCGCGCATAGGCGGCTGTCATCACCAGGGTGATCGACGAACCATCCTCGCGTCCATAGACCACGTTCGCCGAGCGATTGTATTCACCATATGATGGAAGCTGCGCGCGCAGCCGAGGATATGGTTGCGTCGTCACGCTGACCGGCGCATCGAACTGCAGTGGCGCGCCCAATGTGACGCGGCGATCGCGAATGTTCCGGAACCAGAGCGTCTCAGTACGGTTCCCCATCCCGTCACTGGTCGTGACGAACAGCTGGTGTAGATCGCCGGTCGCCAGCTGCGCGTCGGAGACCCCCTGGTATTGCCGTGTGGTCGTCGTCGAGAAGTCGCGTTGCCCGAGAGCTCCGACGGTGCCGTTCGCGGTGAGCAGCACATTCTGCGACGACGTTCCCGAGAGGTTGACATTCCCGAGGGTAAGGGTCGCGGCGGCCGGCACCAGCGCTTCCGCCGAGCTGAAGTCGAGGGGTGGCAGCGTATCGCCGTTGGCCAGGTTCAGCGTGCGACGGATGATGATACCCGTTGCGACGACCGCGTCCGCTATGGTCGACGAACGAACCGCGACGAGATCGCGTGGGCCATTCGAACGATCGACGACGAAGAAGTTGGGGCCGCCGACAGCGGAGGAGAGCTCGGCAGAACCTGAACCGAAGGAGATCACCGCCCCATCGTGCGTGGCTCCATTCAATCCGCTGACCGTGCCGAAGAGCGCGATCGTGCTTGGGATCGTGCAAGGGCTATGGTTAGGCGCCGCGGCGGCAAACTCGTCCGCGGTGGCGTACTGCACCGAGAGCGCTGTGGCGGTAGTGAGCGGGTCGCGCGACACCGTCGCGAGCCCGCCGCGCCCGGTGAAAAGCGGGAAGTGAATCGTGAAATCGCTTGCGGGTACGACGCGAGTCCACGTGCCCGCGCCGTCCTGATATGCGGCCCACGTCGGAACGGTGGCCGGACAGTAAGAAACGGTGACCTCTCTGGACGCGCCCGCACCGCGCGAGGCACTCGTCATCGCATCGGAGCACGCGCCAATTCCCATCAAGGACAGCAGCACTGGTACGACCGCCCACGTGCGCCATCTGTCGAACGACTTCACGAACCCTCACTTGTATCGTTCACCAAGACTACGAGGGTGCGGGCAGCCGGTCTTGATCAAAGCAGTCTCGCCTTCTTGTACGATTCTGCGGCCGATTCTCCATCGACAAATCGCTCGCTGCCACCGAATGCAAGGCGCCTCTCCTCGGCGTCGTATTCTCTCACGAACCTGAGCAAATTGCCGCGCATGTAGAGCACGAGCTCGTAGTATTCGAGCGTCGGGGGATCGCGCCGGCTGTTGAGCAGGAGACCGACGGTGTCTTCACTGATATCGAATTCCTCACCATCGTGCGTTCCGCCCTCGGCGCGGGCGGTGCGTTGTTGCGGAGTCGTCATCGCTCGGTCTCCTCTCGCGTAGGGTTTGCGACCAAGTGGGGTAAATTCGCAAGCGCGATCACTCGCGCAAGACGGCACCTGTCTCGAGAGGATGTTCCCCGACCCGATCTACGGAAATCGATAGGTCAATCCGAAGGCGAATCCGTGCGTATTGGTGTCGAAGAGGAAATCGCTGCGGTCGTAGTCGACGGCTAGGGCGCGATACGACGCGCCCAGCGTCAGGCTGGAGACGATGTCGTAGCCGAGCGTGCTGTAGAGTTGCCACGTTGCCTTTGAGCCGCCGGCGCCGGCATCGGCGTTGAACGACAACCGGACGCGATCGAGCGGTCTCCAGCGGGCGCGAACGCCAACGAGGCCATCGAGCCAGTCGCGCGCCGCGGAGTGCTCAGTCGAGGGGCGACGCGCCAGATCGACATCGAGTGCCGCATTGAGCTTCCAGTAGCGCGCGCCGGCGAGGAGATCGAAGTCCCAGCCATACGCGTTCCTGAAGCTGTAACCCGCCATCGGCTGGATGATCGTCTCACTCTGGGTGAGATCGAGGCGTCCGGTGTCGCCGCGGATGGCCAGCACACGATTCGCGCCGAGCGAGGCGTAGATGCCGTCCGCCGAGATCACGTAGGGACCGTATCGCGCTTCGGTGTACGCCATAGCGGCGAACTTGAGCGCTTTCAAAATATCGCTCGGCGACACGTACACGCTCGACGTCACCGGCCCGACGCCAACGCGACCGCTAAGCTCCGTGAGCCAGCCGTAGGGTGTGATGGTGAAGCGCCAGTCACGCGCTGTCTTTTCCTGCGCGCTGGCGGACGAGCTCCCCAATACGAGCGCCGCCGCCGCTGTGATTCCGAGCGCTATCGCGGCGCTCTTCGACATATGCATGCTCATCATTGTCCCTCGAGTTGCGGCATCGGAAGCCGCCATGCTGGTTTTAACGAATCCCAGCTGAATCGAGCATCGGACTTTGGGGCAATGCGTGTCCGGAGAGGTGCCCAGGCGGCCCCTTAATCGTTAGGCACGCAGCCAGGCGGAGCAGGGCTACGGCTTGGGTGCAGCGCTGTCCGCGTGGGGTAGAAGCAGAATAAAAGTGGAGCCGACTCCGGGTTCACTCACCGCGAGAAGGTCACCACCCATGCCGCGGGCGTACTCGCGGCTGATGGTGAGACCCAGACCAGTGCCCTCGGCGCTGGACGTCGGTCCGTGTCCAGCCTGGATGAATGGCTGAAAGATGCGCTCGATCTGGTCGGCAGAGATGCCGGGGCCAGTGTCCCGGATCTCGATCCGAACCTGCCGTCCTTCGAGAGCGCAGCGGGTCGTGATCGTGCCGCCGTCCGGTGTGAACTTGATGGCGTTCGATACGAGGTTGAGCAAAATCTGACGAAGCCTGGCCGGATCGGCATGCACCACGAGGCCGCTCGGTTTCTGATATTCGCTCGTGAGGTGCTTCGCCGCGCACTGCGGGCGCGTCACATCCTCGACGAATCGGAGCATGCCGTCGAGTGGAACGTCCTCGAGCGCGTATTCGACGTGACCCGCCTCGGCCCGCAACAGCGACAGAACCTCTCCCACGAGGTTGAGCACGTGCTGAAGCGCGTGCTGCATATGGGCAAGGGTCCGCCGTTGCTCCGCCGTGAGCGGACCGTCGACCTCGAGCTCGAGGAGATCGGTGTAGCTGCTGATGCCCTGCAGCGGCGAGCGCAGCTCGTGACTGAGCGTGGCTATGAACTTTGTTACCTGCTGGCTCGCCTTCACTGCTGCGGCGCGCGCTGCGCGCTCGGACTCGAGCAGCCGAGCGCGCTCGAGCGCGAGGGCGCATTGCCGGCCCATTGTTTCGGCCAGCGCGCGGTCATCGTCGTCGAAGCGACGAGGATGCGTGAATGCTATACCAATGGCGCCGACCGACCTCCGCTCTACCAGGAGAGGCACGACTGCATTAGCGGTGTGGCCGACGTCGGTCGCCAGCTTTGCCAACTCGGGGAAATGTTGCTCCCAGTCCTCGGCGGACTCGAGGAAGAGTGGCTGCCCCGTCCGGGTAACGTACGCGAGCGGGACAGGCGCGCTGGTCGGAAAGCGGCGCCATTCCGCCGCCACGTCCGGTGGCATCCCTTCGGCGTCGAGAATCTCGACGTAGGCCTGATCCGCGGTGCAGCGCGCGACCACGGTCCCCGCCGCGGCGAAAGCGGCCGTCGCATGCCTAACGGCTGCACGAACGACTTCCGCCGGCGTGGTCGCCTCGACGAGCGCGGCGGTGAGCCCATGAAGCCCTTCGCGATGCGGGACACGCCGCGCCTCGCGTTCGAGCGCGTCGGTGCGGCTGGTGATCTCGCGCAACACGACGCCAACGATCGCTCTGCGCGCGAGATCGCGCGTCGATTGATCGGCGGCAATCGGGAAGATCGCCGACAGCCATTGCCGCGTGGACGACGAATCCCCGGGCAGCGTTGCCGAGAACGAGAAATCACGGACGGATTCGCCAGTGCTCAAGACGCGTCGCACCTCCGGCGCGAGCTCCGCCGCAACTTCTGGCATTAGCGATTCGAGCGGCATTCCCGTCCACTCCGACTGGCCGGACCCGATCATCTCGGCGAGGGCGTCGTTCGCGCGCCGCACGCGCAGCTGTTCGTCGAGTATGAGCATGCCCAGAGGCACGTTCGCGAAGAACGCCTCCACTGGAGCCGATGAGGTGTCGGCTGTCTGTGAGTCGAGTGTCAAATCGAAGTCCGCCATCGCGCACACATCGGAGGCCGGTGACCGCCACGAACGTCCAAGGTGCGCGAGGAGGCTCTACGGCGGCAAGGTGGAGCGGTAAGGCTGAGGCCGATGGGCGCGGCTGCGGACTCATTTCGTGGTAGCACCATGGAGCAATGCCAAACACGCAACGGTCGGCGACATCGTGAGCTTCCGATAACTGATCACGATTCGCGGGGAACTACTCATGATGCCATCAGCCTTTGGTCCCCTCCGGCGCCGGACGGTGGGTATCTGCCTGTCGCTGACTACCGGATGCTGCTGCCCTGCCACGTTCCAGAGCTCGACTGCTCGCGTCACGACTGGTTCGCCGGTCTCGATCGTATCGACGCCACTTCCGCCGCAGCTCATGGATGCGTCCGACTCGATCACCCAGACGGAGTTTCACAGCGTGGACTTCGAGGTCGCACCTGGAATCGTGCTCGGTATTCAGTACCTGCGCGGGGTGATGACGAGCACCAGGCAGGGCGCGCCGATCGTGTTCGATGACAAGACTTCCTTCAGCATCGGCATCGATACCGCCGAGGTTGGGCTGAGTACGGACGTGCTCAACCATCTGATGAATGAGTACGTCTTTGCTTATCAGGGCGCGCCGCTGCGGGATCTGACGTTCAGCATCGTGGGCACTCAGCTGCGGCAGAGCGGCATCCTGCACAAAGGAGTGGACATCCCTTTCGAGCTCACCGCGACGCTGAGCGCGACATCGGACGGGCTCATTCGCGTTCACCCGACGGCGCTCAAAATCTGCTCGTTGAACGGCGCGGGTCTGATGCGCGCGCTCGGGCTCCAGCTCGCGAACTTCCTCGATCTCAGCAAGGCAAAGGGCGCTTCCGTCCAAGGGAACGATCTTTTGCTCGACCCGAACCATCTGCTGCCGCCGCCAACGATCCACGGGCGGCTGGTGGCGGTGCGTGTCAGCAATGGCCAGCTCGTTCAGAGCTTCGGCCATGACAGGAGTGCGTCGTTTGGCAAAGCACTCGGCGCCCTCACACCGCCCGACGCGGAAGCCGCAAACTACATGTACTTTCGCGGTGGGACGCTCCGCTTCGGCAAACTGGCGATGGTGCGTGCGGACCTGCAGCTCGTCGATCTGAATCCGTCGACACCGTTCGCCTTCAATCTCGATCACTACCAGGGGCAGCTCGCCGCCGGGTACTCGAAGACTGGTCTCGATCTGAGCCTGCAGGTCTTCATCCCCGACTACGCCGGACCGTCCGCGAGCAATAGATGAGCACTGCTGCGTTGCGCGGGAAACCCATTCCGCGTCGGCTACTCCGTGGATAGCATCCACGGGCATGGCCAAAACACCCCCCGAAGGGCACGCCGAGGAGCGACAGGCCAGAGCCTGCGCCAGGAAAGTCCAGGGTTTTCAGGACGCGAATGCCGCGAATTTTAAGCGAATCCAAACTTCGGCATCCGGCCATCCAGCGACTCCGCAAGGAAACCAAACAAGAGAGAGGACCCGCTCGACAGAGTCGTTACGCCAATCGGTTGGATTCGCTTAAAATTCGCGGCATTCGCGTCCTAACAACCCTCCAAGCCTGTGCCGCCAGTAAGGGGGCGCGCCTAACGAGATCTCAGGGCGGGTAGCTGCTGATCTCCAACAGGTTGCCATCGGGGTCGCGGAAGTAGACCGACACGATCGGCCCGCGCGCACCGGTACGCATCACCGGTCCCTCGAGCACAGTGACGCCGCAGTTGGCCAGATGGGAGAGCACTGCGTCAGGCGTCGCGCGCGTGATGAAACAGAGATCGGCGGATCCGGGAGTTGCCTGCGCAGCCTTGGGCTCATACTCCCGACCCGCCTGGTGGAGATTGAGCTTCTGCGGGCCGAACGCGAGCGCACGTCGGCCGGCACCAAACGTGACTGCCTCCATGCCCAGGACCCGGTTGTAGAACGCCGTTGTCAGCTCGAGATCTCGAACCGTGAGGACGAGGTGGTCCAGCGTGTCGATGTGCATGTGCGAAACTCTCGTGTGAAGGCTGACGAGTGCGTCTCTTCCAATTCTCGTGTGACGTACGTCACGCGTCCGAAGACAAATCAACGAACCACAGCGAACTGCAGCCCATGATGAGCGCGTGTGCACAGCGATTGCAGTCTCGGTCGCGAAGCATTGTTGGATTGCGAGCAACATCAAATTCGGAGACTTGCCTATGCGCACTCAATTCATGTTTGCCGCCGCCGCCACCCTGTTTTCCGTTGCAACACTCAACGCACAGGAGCCGGAGGAATGGTACCTGGCGACGGGAACAACCTGCAGCAGTGTCGATGTCAGCGCCGCGAAGAGTGTCGAGATCAAAACCGACAAGTACGACGCGGCGACGATGATCTCTCCCGACTCCGCGAAGACGATCGCGCTCTGCGCGGTGCCTGGTCAGATCGGCTCCGGTGAGATGAACGTCAAGAACGGGCGGGCGGAATACGCGATCGACATCATTCCCAACAAGAAGAAGACGCACACGAAGGTGGTCGTCGACGCGGAGACGGGTGCTGTCCTCTCGTCCAAACAGTTCGGCGGGCTGCGCGGGATCACTGGTTGGGTTCGCGAGAGCGCGGAGCACAAGAAGAACGCGAAGCAGTGATCTCGGGTTGCGGGTTGCGGGCAGAGAGTGGAGAGTAGAGAGTAGAGAGTAGAGAGTGTGCAGTTCACCCTCTACTCTCTGCTCTCTACTCTCAACCCACCGCATGCACCTTCGTTCGCTCACCATCGCGATCGCGGCAACACTTCTCCACCAGGCTTCGCCGCGCGCTGCGCAGAAGGAGAAGTTGTCGTGGGTACCCAACCCGCGTGAGACGAACAGCTGGGTCGCGGACCCCGCACATCATCTCGGCAAGTTCACCGTTCAGTCGATCGACAGCATCATCGACGCGCTCAACCGCGACAAATCGATTGAGATGGCGGTCGTCGTCATCGACTCGCTGGATGGACTCGAGCCCGCGGACGCGGCGCTGCTCCTCCATCGCCGCTGGGGAGTCGGCAAGCGTCAACGCGACAACGGCATCGTGTTTCTCTGGTCACCGGCGCTCCGGAAGACCTACGTCAGCGTTGGCTATGGACTCGAAGGCGTGCTCCCCGACGCACGCGCTGGACGCATCCTCGACCAGTGGGTGCTCCCATCCTTCCGCGCCAACAACTTCGACGGCGGCATGCTGCAGGGAGTGCAGAAGCTGGCCGACGCGGCCCGCGAGGAGACCGCGTGGCGTCCCGAAGGGATCAACCCGGGGCGGGCAACGAGTGCCGTCAGGTCGTCCCGCGGCAACAGCGCGTGGTTCTTCGTGCCGCTCGGCGTGGTGCTGCTCGTGGGCGGCACCATGGGCGTCGGCCGATTCCGGCGTCGCCGCCCGCGTCGTTGCCCGGCCGGCCATGGATGGATGCGTCTCCTGAGCGAAGCCGAAGATGACGCGATGCTCACGCGCGAAGAAGGCCTCGAGGAACGCCTCGGCAGCGTCGACTACGACGTCTGGGTCTGCGGAGAGTGTGATCAGCGGTTCGTGATCCCATATCGCAAGTGGTTCAGCAAGTACACCGAGTGCCCGAAGTGCAAGCGCCGGACTTGCGAGTCCGCCACGGTCACCACGCGCGTCGCTACAACCGTCTCCGCGGGGGAGCGCGTCATCTACCGCGAATGTCAGAGCTGTGGCTTCAAGGATTCGCGGCGCGAGATCATCCCGATGGTCGTGGTCACGACGTCGTCAGGTTCCGGTGGCGGATCGAGCTTCGGAGGCGGTGGCGGTGGCGGCGGTGGATCGAGCTTTGGCGGCGGTTCGGGTGGCGGTGGCGGAGCAGGGCGGAGCTACTAGCGCCGAGAGTATGGCGGCTGCTCCCCGTGTGGCTGCGATTCGTCCCAAAAGAGTAGTATGGTCTCCCAGACTGGACCCTGAGTTACTCGCGCCGTATTCCCTCAACTCCGGCCGACCATGCGCGTCCTCCTCGCTGCCGTCGCAATGCTTCTCGCCGCGGCGACCCTCGCCGCTCAAGCACCACGGAAGTTTCCGCCGGACTCGCTCGTCAACACGAAAGTCATCCCGCACCGGACGCCACCCATCCAGGTGATCGGGATCATGCGCAACTTTGCGACTGGCCTTGGCGTGCGCTGTCAGTACTGCCACGTCGGCGAGGAAGGCAAGCCGCTCGAGACGTTCGATTTCGTGACCGACGAGAAGCGCAACAAGCTCGTCGCGCGGCAGATGATGCTCATGGTGCAGGAAATCAACAAGCGGCTCGACACGATTCCACAACGTCCGGCCGCTCAGGTGCAGGTGACATGCGTGACGTGTCACCGCGGCGTGAGCCGCCCCGTCCCTCTCTTCGACGTCGTTCATGACGCCACCGTTGCCGCCGGCGCGGACTCGGCGATCCGCCTCTATCGATCTCTGCGCGACCGGTATTACGGCCGCGATGCATACGACTTCAGCGAATCGGCGCTCAACATTGCCGCCTTTCGGGTGGGCCGCGACAAGAAGTTCGACGACGCCCTGGCGCTGTTGCGGCTCAATGAGGAGTTGTACCCCAACTCGTCAGGCATGTACGTCTTTCGGGGCAACATCCTCCTCATGAAAGGCGACACCATGGCCGCGGCGAGCGCCTTCCGTGAAGCCGTACGGCGGGACACAACTAATGCAGAGGCGCGCGGGCGGCTGCGGGCGATTGGCCGAGCTCCCTGACCCAGCGCACGCGCTCTTGACACCTTCGGGCGTTGTGCTAGTGTACTAGCACGTGCTAAGCTGCTAGCACCTGGCCCGAAAGTGAGGAGTCGCTGATGTCCCCGTCACCGAACGCCGATCTTGGTCGCCGCGAGCGACAGATCATGGACGTCGTCTACCGGCTCGGCCGCGCCTCGGTCGGCGACGTCCGCGAGCACCTCCCGGACCCGCCGAGCTACTCGGCCGTGCGGGCGATGCTCAACCTCCTCGAGGACAAGGGCCACCTCACGCACGAGCAGGATGGCCTCCGCTACATGTACAAGCCGACCGCCGCCCGCGCCCAGGTGCGGCGCTCGGCGCTGCGCCACGTCGTGCAGACGTTCTTCGATGGCTCGCCAACGAATGCCGTTGCCGCTTTGCTCGAGATGACGGACGGGAAGCTCTCGGCGTCGGATCGGGAGCGGCTCGCGAAGATGATCGCTCAGGCGAAAGAGGAGGGAAGGTAGCCATGTCATTCCCGGAGTTTTTCCTCGTGATCGGCGCCAAGTCGTCGCTCTTCTTCCTGGTCGCCATGCTCGTGACGTTAGGCATGCGACGGCGCGCTGCGGCGGCGCGCCATCTGGTCTGGGCAGGAGCCCTCGTTGGCGCGGCACTCCTGCCGGTGATTGGCAGCGTGGTGCCCACGTGGGACGTGCCGGTCTTGTCGAGCGGACGCCAGGCGGAGCGTTCATCCTCGCCCGCGTCGGACGTTGTGCTTCGGCCGACACCGAACGTCGCGACGACCTCTGAGCACGGGCTGGATGAGAGCACCGCGGAGTCGATCTCATCGTTAGGCAACGCCGGGCGGTCAATGTCGGCTCTGGCATCGCCAATCACTCGCGCAGCCGCGCTCGACGGTGCAGGGCGCCGCATCGATGGCGCACTCCTGTTGCTGGGGGTGTGGGCGGTCGGCGTGCTGCTGCTCCTGTCGCGCATGGCCTTTAGCGTTCTTTCATTGAGGCGAATTGAGCGTCGCGCCACGCCGGTGTCCGGCGCCGGGTGGCATCAGGCGCTTGTTGCGATTGGCCATCGAGACGACGACATCGCGCTGCTCGTCAGTGACGATATCGATGTGCCGGTGACATGGGGAATGTTCCGCCATGTGATCCTGCTGCCACGCGAGGCTGATGAATGGTCGGCAGCCCGGCGTGAGCTGGTCCTTCGGCACGAGCTGGCGCACGTCGCACGCCTGGACGTGCTGACGCAGCTGCTCGCGCGCGTGGTGAGCGCCCTACATTGGCCAAATCCGCTCGCCTGGCTCGCCGAGCGCAATCTCCGACGTGAGTGCGAGCAGGCGTGCGACGACGCCGTGCTCGCGGCAGGCGTACGCCCCACGCGCTACGCCGAGGAGTTGTTGGCGATCCTGTCCGAGCTCGCGCCTCGCGGGGTTGTTTCGCTGGCTCCAGGCCTGGCGAGCGGCCCTTCGATCGAACAGCGACTGCACGCGCTCCTCGACGCGCGACTGGCGCGGCGTCGAGCGACGCGCCTCGACGCGGCGGTCACTGGAGTCGGCGTTCTCGCGTTCGCACTGCCGCTGGCGGCCATGACGCCCGCCGAGCGAGGGGCCACGCTGCAGCACGGTCACGACGTGGCGATTGAGACCGCGGCGTTGCCACTCACGCCGAAGCTCGTGTCGCGTGCTGCGTCGCTCACTGAAGTGCCGCCTGCCACATCGTTAGGCGAGAGTGCCGCCGAGCAGCTGTGTGCCGCCGACGGTCGGTCGTCGCACTCGAACCTGACGCAAGAGCGGGAAGGGATGAAGACGTGGGAGGTCCACTGGTCAGGTCGAGACTGTGCCGTGGATCTGCGGGCCGAAGGGGACATCAAGTACGACGATGACCTCAGCGACATCACGTCGATATCGCGCAACGGCTTCTTTGATGTGTCATTGCGGGACGGCGACGTGCTCACACGTCTCGTGATCAGGTCGTCGGCGCGAGGCGAGCTCGATCGGCACTACACCGTGAATGGCGCCGAGCAGGCCTGGAACGATCGGGCGCAGGCGTGGTTCGCTGATTTCCTCCTCCAGCTCGACCGGCAGACGGGTTTCGCTATCGATCAGCGCTTCCCGAAGCTGCTCGCTCGCGGAGTGCCCGCGGTATTCGACGAGATCGAAAAGCTCGGCAGCGATTATGTGCGCGGACGCTACCTGGAACGTCTGATCGAGCGCGCCAAGCTCTCGCCGGCGCAGGTGCGGCAGACTCTGGAGGTCGCCGGGCGCGATGTGCGGAGCGACTACGAGCTGACGCGCGTTCTCCTCGCCGTCGCCGAGCGCTATGGCCTGCCTGACGAGGACACGCGCGCGACGTTCCTCACCGCCACCAACGGACTCTCGTCGGACTACGAGCGGAATCGAGCGCTGCACGCGCTGTTGTCGCGCTCCGACCTCTCGCCGCGCGAGGCGGCGGCGACGCTGCAGTCGGCCAGCGCGCTGACGAACGATTACGAGCTCGCACGGACGCTCGTGCTCATGACGGACAAGAAGCTCGTGGCGCCATCGCTGCGTCCGCTCTACTTGCGGGACGCGGCCAAGATCTCGTCAGACTACGAGAGAGCGCGGGTGCTCCTGGGCTTGTTAGGCAGTGGAACGCTGACGACGAGAGAAGTCGCAGAGGTGATAAGGCTCACGAGTGAGATCAAGAACGACTACGAGCGGGCGCGCGTGCTGGTCACCGTGGCGAGCGGCTATGAGCTCGGCGACGATATGCGTGACGCGTACCTCGCGGCCGCACGCTCCATCTCGAACGAGTATGAGCGTGGGAGAGCACTCTCGGCGTTGAGGAAGAGTTAGGGGCGCGGACTGTCGAATGGGGCAAGTGCCAAACTGCGCAAGTGCCAAACTGCGCGAAGTGCCAAAGGGCGCGAAGTGCCAAAGGGCGCGAAGTGCCGAAGGGCGCGAGGTGCCGAAGGGCGCGAGGTGCCAGAGTGCGCGGGGTGCGGTGAGGTGAAACGCGACCACGTGCGTTGGATTCATGATGGCCGGAGCGCGGCGTGTGACAACTTGGGGGCATGTCACCACATCGCGATCTCGCGCTGGCGGACGCCGCCGAGAAGTTCGCCGCGGCTGTTGTGGGGCTGTCTGATCGCACGCGGCGACTACTTCATCGAGCGCAGCTGCTCGAGTCGTCGCAGGCGGTAAGCGCGAACGTTGCTGAGGGCTTCGGCCGCGCGACGATTCCCGACCGGAATTACCGATTGGTGGTCGCTCGCGGTGAAGCAGAAGAATCGATTCGCCATCTCCGCGCCAACCTGGCCGGCAGACGTATCGAGCCAGCCGAATATTGGGCTCTGCACAATCTGGCCGTCACGATCGTCAAGATGGTGAACAGCCTGATTACCTAACGAGCCGCGTTGCTCTCCGGAGAAGCGCTCGCTTTTCGGAAGTTTGCGCTGTCACGAAGCTTGCGCCCTCTGGAACTTCGCGCAGTTTGGCAGTTCGCGCCGTTTGGCACCTCGCGCAGTTTGGCACCTCGCGCCGTTTGGCATTTCGCGCACTTTGGCAGTTCGCTGTGCGGCGTGGTCGCACGGGAAAGACCCAGCGCGCTCTGATCGATTGACGTCCGCCGTTGGGCGGGTTCGCCGTCGGGATCGCGCCCGAGGTCGAGAGTCGCGTCCATGCGACGTAGGTATGAGCGCACAGACAGGCGACTGCGGCAATCGGCGGCCGGTGAAGGACGAACAGCTCCACGAGCGTCGCGACGATCATGACGCCGCCGAGGATGAGTGCCGACGCGCCGGCGAGGAGCGGCATGGCGAGTAGCGCGCCCCCGGCCAGCTCGATGACTCCGGTGACGTACCGGAACCACTGGCCGACACCGATATCGCGAAAGAGCTGGACCATGTCGGAGCGGCCGGTGAGCTTCGCTCGGCCGACGATGAGGAAGACCGCCGCGAGAAGCAGCTCCACGAATTCGAGCAGGAGTACGCCGCGCCGCGTACGGGCGCGAGACGCCGCCTTCGCTATCACAGGGCCGGAGCCGATCCCCAGGCGCCGCAGTGCGTCGCGCAGGAGATAGAGCGCGATCACCACCGCGCCGAGCGCGAGTATGTCGCCAGTACCAATGTCCCTCAACATCGTCGGAGTCTCCGTTGGATTCTTGATGAAAAGAGACTCATCAAACGGGGTAACTATTCCGCGAATCGCGTGAAGAGGACCGGAATAAAGGCGATGTCATCGAGGTCTCATCTCGCGGCGTGCGCCACATTCAGCGCACGCATCTCACACCCGAGGAGCTTGCAATGTTTGGCGAGATCGGATTCGACAAGCTGTTGATGCTGCTGGTGATGTTTCTCCTCCTCTTCGGCGCGAGGCGGATCCCGGAGATCGGGCGCTCGCTCGGCAAGGGAATTCGCGAGTTCAAGGGGAGTCTTGCCGGACTGGAAGATGCCATCGACGCGCCGCGTCTCCGCGAGACGAACGTGACGGAGCTCGAGCCGGTGATCGAACTACCGACTCGTCAGGCGGAGCCGGTGCGGCGGCTAACCAGCTGATGGGTGCCGCGCAGCCAGTCATGCCGATGGTCGACCATCTCGAGGAGCTGCGACGCCGAATCTTCTGGTCGTTAGGCGCTGTGGCTGTCACCACGGCGATCGCGCTCGCCGTGGTCTTCACCATTCCGGTGATCCGATGGCTCGAGCTTCCGATCCGGTCGTATCTGCCCGGACACAAGCTCGCGTACACCCATCCAACGGACCCGTTCGACATCGCGATGCACACGTCGCTCGCCTTCGGGATCGTGACGTCTCTACCCGTGATCATCCATCAGGCGTGGGGATTTGTCCGCCCCGCGATGACCGTTCGGGAGGAGCGTGTGGTGAAGTGGCTGGCCGGAGGCTCGGTGACGCTCTTCGCGGCTGGCGTTGCGCTCGCGTGGGGCCTCGTACTGCCGCTGGCAGTGCGATGGCTTCTTGGACTGCAGTCCGAGGCGCTGACGCCGATCATCACCGCCCGTGAATACTTTGCGTTCGCCGTGGACATGGCGCTTGCCTTCGGCCTGAGCTTTCAACTCCCGATCGTCATCGTCGGTCTGGTCTGGCTCGGCGTGGTGAGTGTGGAGCGGCTGGTGCAGCTGCGACGCGTCGCGCTCTTCGGCAGCGTCGCAATCGGCGCGCTCCTCACGCCAGGCGATCTGATATGGACGACGCTCGCGATGGCTGCGCCGCTGTACGCGCTGTACGAGCTCGGCATCATCGCTGGCCGGCGCATCGAGCGACACCGCCGGTTCGGATTCCGAGCTGACTCCTGAGCAGGAACTACAGAGCGCCGCTTTGTCTTCATAGTGGCGCGCGCCGTGCCCGAGCCCGGAGCGCACACCCATACCGCCGAGGAATGGACTATGAGGACGAGCCACGCGAGCTGGACGGTGCTGCTGCTGGTGGGAGTCGCCGCTGCCTGCGCAAAGGATTCGGCGCAACAGCAGATCGTCGCACCGGGAAGTCGATCGGGAGGCGCCCCGATTGCCGCGAGCCGTTCCGCGAATGGTGACGACGATGATTCGGGAGAGAACGCAGTCGTCGCGATTCGCGACGACTGCGATCCGAGCGATCCCGGTTGGGCACCGAGCGGCGGCTGTCTCCTGCGTCACGGTGACGTTTCATTCGCGGAGTTCGGCGCGCTCCTGAGTTCACCGCTGTCGCTTTCGGTGGTCGGTCATCCGGCGTGGCGGAACGACCCGTCGTACGTGGAGACGTTCCCTGGTCGGACAGTTCGTGTTCGCAATGAAGGCGGACGAACGCACACCTTCACCGAGGTCGCCCAATTCGGCGGTGGCAAGATCCCGAATCCGGCGCTCAACAAGGGCCTTGTGACGGCACCGGAATGCCCGTCTTCCGTGGACATCCCGCCCGGTGGCAGCATGAGCCTGACGCTCGCGGCGGGGAACCACCGCTTCCAGTGCTGCATCCATCCGTGGATGCGAGCGTTCATCAAGGTCGGGTCGCACGGCGAGCACGAGGACGGTTAGGCGACGTCCGCGTTAGGCAGCCGGGTGGCTCCACGCCAGTTCGTCGCCGGGATCGGCCTCGCGCTGATTGGTAGCGCCGCGGCGCTCCAGACTGGACCCGCAGACGTCACGAGTCGTGGGCGGCAAGACGCTGCCACGACTCGTGCCGCGAAGGACTCCGTGCTCTGGATCGAGATGCGGAACGTCGACATGCACGTCGACGAAGTCCACGTGATGCACATGCGCAGTCTCCGTGGACAGGTGATCGCGAAGGCACCCGGCAACATCGCCTGGCTCGACGACCCGAAGTCCTTTCACATTCGGGTCACCAGCGGCGTCGTCGCCCTGAACGGAGACGCGATCGCCGCGCTCCTCAACGCAACGACCTTCAACTATCCCGGTGCGCCGGTCAAGCATCTGCGCATCAGAATCGAGAAGGGGCAGCTGGTGCAGCGGGGCACTCTGCACAAAGGCGTCGACATTCCTTTCGAGATGTGGTCGACGCCCATGCTCGAGCGGGATGGCCGGCTCCGGCTTCATCCCGACAAGCTGCGCATCTTTTCCGTCAACGGCGTGACTCTCATGCGGGCGCTCGGCCTCCATCTCGACAAGCTGATGGATCTGACGGGAGCCAAGGGCGCTTCCGTGAAGGGAGACGATCTCTACATCGAGCCACTCCAGCTCATTCCGCCTCCGACCGTGGACGGTCGACTATCTGCGGTGCGGATCGAGGACACGTTGCTCGTTCAGGAGTTCGCGCGCACGGCCGGCGATTCTGTCTTCGGAAGCTATGTGCGTCCGGATAGCGGGTCACACAATTTCGTCTACTTCCGGGGCGGCCTGTTGCGATTCGGTAAGCTCACAATGACCGATACGGATCTGCTCATCGGCGATGACGACGAGAGTGACCCGCTCGATTTGTACATGACGCAGTACAATCGTCAACTTGTTGCTGGCCGCACGAAGAATCTGCCGAATCTCGGGCTTCGCACCTGGCTAGTCGACTATCACCGACTGGGGGCGGCGGTCACGGCAACTCGCCATTGAGCGAGATGGCTCAAATCCTACACGGCGCTCCGAGAGCGAGGCTCCAGTTGCGCGGTGTCGGTCGCGCACGGAGTCGCTCCACGAGGTCACGCGTCTCGTCCAGCGGTTGCAGGCCGTCGGGCGCGAGCAGGCGCGCATATGTGTCGTACTGGCGAATGGCTTCGGTTCGCTCGCCGGCGGCCGCGAGTGCCGCGATGAGCCGGTGCTGCGCTTCGTCGTCCGTGGGGTCTGGCAACGTCCACCGCTCGGCGACGCCGACGGCGCCCATGTAGTCGCCGGCGGCGAGCCGCGCGTCGAGCGCTGCGCGGCAGGCCCGACGGAACAGCCGCGCGTAGCGGGTTCGAAGCACGTCGACCCAGCTCTCCCAGGACTGCAGGGCCAACAGGTGTACGCCATCGAGAAACGGCCCATGGTAGAGTTGCATCGCGCGCTCGCTGTCGCCGCGCACCACCGCTTCGCTGAAGGCCGTTGCGTCAGCCACGACGCCAGGCTGGAGGACAAGCTCGTGGCCGCGCACCGCGATCCAGCCGGTGTCGCCCAACGCATTGCGAAGATGATAAAGACTTTGCCGGAGCGCGTGTCGTGCCGCGCATGCGTCGCTCTCGGGCCAGAACATGGCGGTCAGCGCGTCACGCGAGACGCGTCGCTCAATCGTTAGGTACGCCAGCAGCGCGGCGCGCGACCGCTGCGCGAGCGCCCGCTCGAGCTCCCGCTCGCCAGCGAAGACGTGCAGACCACCGAACGTGACAAGCCTGATGCTCATTCTGGTTCTCTCGGGCAGCGCATCGTCCATCGACATTGCCACGATGTTCGATCTGGCCTATCTTCGCATCGGATGATCCGTCCCATACGCTGGGGTCGCACGACATGGGTCTCGCGCTGCGGCAGGTGGATCTCGATCGCTTCGACCGGGCGCTGACGACCGTTCTGTCGCCGCTCGCATACGCCCGGTGCGACGACTGGCGTCTGGCGGTCGAGACGTCGGTCGCGGAACTGCTCGACGGGGATCACGTCGTGTTCGGGATTCCCCACGCCGGCGAGCGCATGCACATCCACGCGATCAACATCGACGCGCAGCCGCAGCGCGCGATCCAGAGCATCTTCGGGCGACTTCCCGAGCTGCCAACCGATCCCTGGCTGCTTGCCGCCGAGCGCGAACGCGAACGCGATGGTCTCGAGGTATGGAGTCGTCTGCGTGCTTTCTGGCGAGCGTTGGCCGGAGAGTCGTCCGCGCGGCGCCGCTCGACCTTTCTCGGCGAGGTCCTGCTCCCGGGTGGCATGCACGACAGTGAGAACATCGATTGGGACGTAGGCGGCGGTCACGTTTCGCTCTGCGTCTCATACAGCGACGTACTGTCCTCGGCGCGATGCCGGCGCACGGCCCCGAGGGATGCAGCGGACAAGCTGCTTCGGCTCCTGCTGCCTGCGCTCAAAGTGGCCGTGAGCATGCGGCTCACTCGCGATCAGGAAATCGCGGCGCCACTCACGCTTGGCGAGTTCGGGCTCACCGCGCGCGAGGCGCAGGTGGCGCGCCTGCTCGCCCGACGTGCCACGAACAGGGAAATCGCCGAGCGACTCGACATCAGCCCGCACACGGTGCGGCATCACGTCGAGAACATCTTCGCCAAGCTCGGCGTCAATTCGCGGCGTTTCGTAGCGGCGCAGCTCGAGCGGGTCGATTCGAACTTCTGAGTGAGTCTCTGGTGACGCACGCGTAGCAGCTGGTGACGCGGCGGTGACATGTCTGGTGACGCTCAGCGCCCAGCTTCTCCCCGCTCACCGCGCCGACATGCAAGGCGCAACGACAGCACACGCCAGAAGGAGATGCCATGCTCCGCCGCCACGCTCTTGCCGCCCTCACCCTGGGCGGCATTGCCGGAGTCGCCGCCTGCCAGGACTCGTTCGCTCTCGCTCCCACCGACCTTCCAGACCTGAACCTGGAGAAGCTGCCCGGCGGTGACGCCGCGAAAGACGATGTGCAGCACCGCATGATCACAGGCGGCGGAGGGTGTCGGCTTCACGTCGTCGAGACCGGGAATCGCCGTGGCCAGTCCATCCTGTTTCTTCACGGCTTCTCCCAGAGCGTGCTCTCCTGGAGCGCGCAACTCAACTCAGAGCTGCGGCGTCGCTATCGTCTCGTCGCCGTGGACCTCCGCGGACACGGCTTGTCCGATCGGCCAACGGTGGGCTACGACGATTCGAAGCTCTGGGCAGACGACATCGATGCCGTCGTCCGCGAGCTCGCGCTCGATCAGCCGATCCTGAGCGGCTGGTCATACGGTCCGCTCGTCTTTCTCGACTATGTGCGACACTACGGCGACTCGCAGATTGGCGGGCTTCACTTCGTCGATGGCATATCGAAGCTTGGAAGCGCGGCAGCGTTGTCGGTGCTCACTCCAGCGATGCTCGCCCTCGTGCCGGGCTTCTTCTCAACCGACACGGAAACGAGCGTGAGCGCACTCGACGCCCTGTTACGGCTCTGCTTCGTCCGCCTGCCGTCGCAACGAGAGCTCTACACGATGCTCGGCTACAACCTGTCCGTACCGCCCTCTGTGCGTCAGGCGCTGTTCGCACGCACGGTGGACAACGACGACCTCCTCCCGACCATTCGCAAGCCGGTGCTGATCACCCACGGCGGGGCCGACGCGGTCGTCAAGCGCGACGTCGTCGAGCAGCACCAGCGACTGCTCCCGAACGCGGAGGTCCAGATCGTGGCCGACGCGGGGCACGCGCCTTTCCGGGACGACGTCTCGGCATTCAATCGCCGCCTCGGTGCATTTGCCGAGCAGATCGAGCACTCGCGGAGCAAATAGCACACGGCGCCGGCTCGCGATCGCGAGCCGGCGCCGTGCACTTCTTTGTCGACTCTACTCGACTAGAACTGAAAACCCATGATCACCGGCAAGTAGTTCGTCTTCTTGTACGCGAAGCCGACCGGCGGCTGCTTCGTATCGATGTTGATGTAGCGCGACTCGAGGAAGAGCGCCGTCTTGCCAAAGCGGAAGTTGAGGCCCGCGCCGCCATACCAGCCGACGTTGGTCTTCGCGTCCTTGATCGTCTGCGCGCTGTCCGTGCCGTTAGCGGCCGTCGCATACCCAGTGATGCGGTGCGCGCCAGCGCCGCCGAGGAGATAGAAGCGGCTCGTCGTCCGGAAGATCGGCACATTCAGCTTCAAGCCGCCGCTCCCCGAGAAGATCGCGACGTTACGCCCTTGCACCGGGTTGCCGCCCGAATCCAGGAAGTTTCCCTTCGCCGTCAGGTTGTCCATCGCCAGGTCGAAGCGGAGTCCGAGCGGAAATCCACTGAAGTCCCAGCCGAACGGCATCGTCACGTTCCAACCCGTGAGGTAGCTGTTGTTGATGCTGGTCTTGAGATCGCCCATCGGCATCGTGCTGCCGCCCGCGATGCCCATGTAGAAGCCGCTGTTGCGACTGCGCGCGACGCGAAGATCCTCTCTCGACCGTGCGCGGCCCTGCGAGCGGGTGATGGAGTCCTGACGGGCCGCGTCCGCGGCCGCGATGGAGTCCTGGCGCTGACGTTCGGCGACCTCGATCGAATCACGCCGCATCTGCTCCTGCCGGGTGGCCGCGTCCTTCCGGTTGCGTTCCGCGACGGCGGCGGCGGCGATGGAGTCCTGGCGGGCGCGCTCGGCGGCCGCGATCGAATCCTGATTCACACGCGTCGTCGGGCGTGCCGGAGCCGGAGCCGGCGCCGGTGCTGGACGGTCTTTGCCGACCGGAATACGACGCGAGGACGTCGTGCGCCGCGGCGCGTCCTGCTGCTGTCCTCGCGCGGTCGGGGCGGCTCCCAGCATCAGGGCCGTGGCCAGTCCGATCGCGCAGCTGCTCGAAAACAAAACTCGCATGTTATCCTCTCACTCTGCGTCTACCGTGATCGTGGCCCGCGGGCGGGAAGTGCGGGCGGCGTACCGTTATTGGCGGGTTGCCATCGATCCTATGACGCGCGAGCCGCGGAGGAGGTCAAAAGGCCCCAGGGAGGGGCCCCTCCGGAGCGCCTGGACGGCAGGGAATGGAGAAGGCGAAGGTCGACCCCGAGCCGTCTTCGTTAGGCGACGCCCAGATGCGTCCGTGGTGGCGGTGAACGATGGAGCGGCTGATCGAGAGACCGATGCCCATGCCGTCACTCTTGGTCGTGTAGAAGGCATCGAAGAGCCGCTCGGCGCGCTCGCGATCGATGCCGACGCCCGAGTCCTGAATGGTCACCCGCACGCGATCCTCGCCTTCGCACTCCGTGCGCACGAGCACCCGACGCGGCCGATCGTCGACGACCGCCACCGCGTCCGACGCATTCCTCAGCAGATTCAGGATCACCTGCTGCAGCTGAATGCGATCGGCGACGACAGGCGGGAGATCGTCGTCGAGCTGCGACTGGAGCGCGACGCGATTTCGCCGAAGATCACTCCCCGACAGCGCGATGACCTCGCGGGTGGCCTCGTTGAGGTCCATCGGCTCGACGCTGAACTCCTTCCTGCCGAAGAGTGCCCGGAGCCGCGCGATCACGTCCGCGGCGCGCCTTCCGTCGCGCAGCGTTCGTCGCGCCGTCTCCCGCGCTCCCTCGACGTTCGGTGACTCCGTGCCGAGCATGCGCAGACAGGTGCCGGCGTTGGTGATGATGCCGGACAGTGGCTGATTGACCTCATGCGCGATCGAGGCGGCCAGCTCACCGACCGTCGCAACCTGCGCCGCACGAGACATCTCCAGGTGCAGCGCGCGGAGGGCGTCCTCCGCCGTGGCGAGCTCCGTCGTGCGCCGGGCGACGCGCGCGTCGAGCTCCTCTGCGATGCGCTTCTGCGACATGAGGAGCATCGCCTGCTGGAGACCCATGGCGGCCTGGTTCACGGCGACATCGAGCAGCAGTCGCTCGGTCTGCACGGGGAAGTCGCCTCGCTCCGATGCCACGACGACGGTGCCGATCTCGCCGTCGAGACCGAGGAGCGCCGAGGCGATGCTCATCTCCAGATCCGCGATCGGCAGCCGCGTGGCGGAGAGCGCGCGGGCACTGCCTAACGATGCAACGACGGCGCTCTCGATCGCTCCCGCGGGGCTCGTTCCCCGCACCGCGGCGGCGATGCGCATGACGTCGGTAAAATGGCCGGTGTCTGGATCCCTCACGCGCGCGAAGACAACCGTGAGCCGAAGCATCGACATCAACGCGTCGAGCAGCGTGTCGACGATGCGCGTTGGCTCGCCACCCGCCCAGAGGGCGGGGAGCGCCATCGTGCTCACCAGGTCGTTGAGACAGGCGCGCAGCTGCGTGACCTCCTCTTCAAGAAGCGGCTCGCGCAGCGCGGCCAGGTCAGACACGCGTCGAAGGAGACGTGCTCTCCACGGCTCGCCGGTCGCGGAAGTCGGGAAGAAATTGTCTCGGAGGCACGAAGAAGGGATTCCGCTGCAGGATGCCGCCAATGATGACCATCGGGTGGGTACGCATGATGTCGATCACGGCCCCGCCGCTGAACTGCCCCAGATGGTACGAGCAGATCACCGCATCGTCGCGCTGGCACCAGAGGTCGTTCACGCGCGATTCGAACTCGATGACATTGTCGACGAACGATCGGCCTGCCGCTGCCCAGTCCATCCGGCAGACGATGCGGCTCCGCTGATAGCCATTCGCCGGCCCTTCTTCGGCGAGCTGCGTGAAGACCTGCAGCATCCGATCCTGATCGAACTCACCGTCGCGCAAGTATGTGTCCGTGTTGCTCCGCAGCTCGAGCTGGCCAGTCCTCTCTCCGGCGGCCGCGTCGATGCCGATCCCAGCGAGTCGGCGCACGTGATCGTGACGCTGGTGAGGATTGACGACGTGAATCGCCTTGTCGCCACACGCGAAGCCGTCTCTGATGAACGGCAGCAAGACACGATATTCCTCG
>JAJKIR010000089.1 GCA_021154325.1 Gemmatimonas sp. | reverse complement strand
GCCACGCTTGATATGTCTCGTTAGGGCGACACGGGCGGCCTCGAGCCGCCGATTGGAGATCCAGCCGGGCTCGAGCGACTGCAAGCCATAGGTGCCGAAGGAGATCTCGCTGCCGCGCTTCGCGTGCCCCCTCGTCCTGCCCTTGAACATCTTGCGGAATTTGACCCGCTTCGGACTCAGCATCGTTCAGTCCCTCACATGCCTGACGAGTAGGTCGTACCGCGACGGTCCTCGACCTTCTCACCCTTGAAGATCCAGACTTTCACGCCGATGGTGCCGTAGGTGGTCTTCGCCGTCGACGTCGCGTAATCGATGTCCGCGCGCAGCGTGTGCAGCGGTACACGGCCCTCGTGATAGCCTTCGACGCGCGCGATCTCGGCGCCGCCGAGACGGCCGCCGCACTTGATCTTGATGCCCTGCGCGCCCATGCGCATCGCGCTCTGCACTGCGC
Source organism: Gemmatimonas sp. (assembly GCA_021154325.1). Taxonomy (GTDB): domain Bacteria; phylum Gemmatimonadota; class Gemmatimonadetes; order Gemmatimonadales; family Gemmatimonadaceae; genus AG2. The sequence goes on along the minus strand of JAJKIR010000089.1, from coordinate 5,263 downwards.
GCTTCATCGCGCGACGGAACGAGATGCGCTGCGCGAGCTGGCTCGCGACGTTGTCGGCGACGAGCTGCGCGTCGAGCTCCGGACGCTTGATCTCTTCGACGTTGATGCCGACCTCCTTGCCCGTGAGGTGCGCGAGCTCGTCGCGCAGCTTGTCGACCTCAGCGCCCTTCTTGCCGATCACGACGCCGGGACGGCCCGTGTGCAGCGTGACGACGACCTTGCTCGGCTTGCGCTCGATCACGATGTCCGAGATCGCCGCGTGGCCGAGCCGCGCCTTCAGATACTTCCGCAGCAGCTCATCTTCCTTGAGCAGCTTCGGCAGCTCGCGGCCAGCGTAGTACCTCGACCGCCAGTCCTTCGAGATGCCGAGTCGGAAACCGATTGGATTGACCTTTTGTCCCATTAGCGAGCAGCTCCCTGACGCGCCGCGACGACGATCTCGACGTGGCTGGTGCGCTTTAGAATTGGCGTGGCGCGACCCATCGCCGCCGGCGTGAACCGCTTGAGCTTCGGACCTTCGTTGACGACCGCGTGCTTGACGAACAGCGTATCCACGTCGAGCGGCTCGTTATCGGAGCGCGCGTGCTGTTCGGCATTCGCGACCGCCGACCGCAGCACTTTCTCGATCTGCTTCGCCGCATGCTTCTTCGAGAACGCGAGATAATTGAGCGCGGCGTTCACGTCCTTGCCGCGAATCTCGTCGATCACGAGTCGCATCTTGTACGGCGACTGGCGAGTCGTCCGCTGCGTCGCGTGCGCCTCTCTTTGCGGGGCGAGGGACGCGGGCTGCGCGGCGCGGGGGGCACCAGCACCAGTGCCCGCGCTCTTCGCTCCACCGCGCTTCGCAGTGGCCTTCTTCGCCGCGCTTTTCTTCGCGCCCCCCGTCCCGCGTCCCGCGCCCTTCTTGGCGCCCCCCGTCCCGCGCTTAGCGGCCCGCTTCTTGGCTGCCATGGCTTACCTGCCTCCGCGAGGTGCGGGCGCGGCCGGTGCGGTTGGCGTGCCCGCTGCCGGCGTCGGCGCCTTCTTGTCAGCCGCTTTGCCGGCGGCCGTGTGGCCGCGGAAGAGCCGCGTCGGCGCGAACTCGCCGAGCTTGTGGCCCACCATGTTCTCGGTGACGTACACGGGGATGAACTTGTTCCCGTTATGCACCGCGAACGTGTGGCCGACGAACTCGGGCAGCACCGTGCTCGCGCGCGACCAGGTCTTGATCACGCGCTTCTCGTTGCGCGTGTTCATCGACTCGACGCGCTTCGCCAGCGCTTCCTGAACGAATGGACCTTTCTTTACGCTTCGACCCATGATTCGAATCTCGATTAGGTGCTAGGTGTTAGGTGCTAGGTGTTAGAAGGTGCGGACTAGCACCTACCACCTAGCACCTAGCTCCTCTTACTGTGTCGCCTTACCGCGTTTACGTCCTCGGACCAGCAGCTTCTGCGAGTGCTTCTTCTTATTACGCGTCTTCACGCCTTCCTTCTTGCCCCACGGGCTCACGACGTTGCGTCCGCCGCGAGTGCGGCCGCCATGCGGGTGGTCAACGGGGTTCATCACCTCGCCGCGCACCTTGGGACGACGCCCCATCCAGCGCGTCTTCCCCGCCTTGCCCCACGAGAGCAGCTCGTGCTCCTCGTTGCCGATCACGCCGATCGTCGCCAGGCAGCGGCCGTGAATCATGCGCATCTCCGTCGACGGCATGCGCACCGTCACGTACTCGCCCTCCTTCGCCACGACCTGCGCCGCCATCCCCGCCGACCGGCAGAGCTGTCCGCCCTTGCCGATCTTGAGCTCGATGTTGTGCACGGCCGTGCCTAACGGCACCTCCGCCAGGGGCATCGTATTGCCGGTGCGAATGTCCGAGCCCGGGCCGCTGACGACGCTGTCGCCAACCTTCAGCCCCTTCGGGTGCAGGATGTAGCGGCGCTCACCATCCGCGTACTCGACAAGCGCGATGCGCGCCGAGCGATTCGGATCGTATTCGATCTCACGCACCGTCGCCGTCACGCCGAACTTGTCGCGCCTGAAATCGATGATGCGGTACTTGCGCTTGTGACCACCGCCGCGGCGCCGCATCGAGATGTGGCCGTGGTTGTCGCGGCCGCCACTCTTCTTGAGCGGCTCGACGAGCGACTTCTCCGGCTCCTCGCGCGTGATCTCGGAGAAATCCGGGACCGAGCGGAAGCGCGAGCTCGCGGTGACGGGTCTGAACTGACGAATCGGCATCCTGTTCTACCTCAGCCTTCGAAGATCGGAATCGTGTCGCCCTCGGCGAGCTTCACGATCGCTTTCTTCCAGTTGGGACGGCGTCCCGCCGTCTTGCCCAGCCGCTTCACCTTGCCGCGGTGGTTCGACGTCCACACGGTCTCGACGTGCACGCCGAAGAGCTGCTCGATCGCCGCGCGGATCTGCGGCTTCGACGCCTTGGGATGCACCTCGAACGTGTATTCGCTGCGATCCTGATACGCGGCCGAGCTCTTCTCGGTGATCAGCGGCCTAACGATGATCTCGTGTACGGTCGGCATCGCTTACTTCCCCTTCTTCTTGGTCGACTTCGCCGCGGACTTCTTCTTCGCCGCGCTCTTCTTGGCGGCGGGTCGCTTGGCGGCTGCCTTCCGGACGCCGCCGCGCTTCGCCGCCTTTTTCGCTCCGGCGGTCGACGCCGCTTTCCGCACGGTCTTCGCCCCCCGCGTCCCGCGCCCCGCGTCCCGCGTCCCGCCTGCCGGCGCTTCACCCTCGGCCGGCTCGAGTGGCGCGCCCAGCGCGGCTGACTCGATGAGCACGACGTCGGACCAGAGGATGTGATACGTCGAGACGTCGGAGTACGGCATCACGTGCACCTTCGGCAGATTCCGGCCGCTGAGGAAGACGTTCTCCTTCACGCCATCGGTGAGGATGAGCACTTTCTGATCGGCGACGCCGAGGCGGACCATGAGATCCAGGAGCTGCTTCGTCTTTGGCGCATCGAAACCAAAGGTGTCGATGACGTAGATCGCGTTCTCTCGCGCCCGCGCGTTGAACGCGCTCTTGCGCGCCAGCTGCCGCACCTGACGCGGTACGTACTGCGCATAGCTTCGCGGAATCGGGCCGAACACCGTGCCGCCGCCGACCCACTGCGGCGCGCGAATCGAGCCCTGCCGCGCGCGGCCCGTGCCCTTCTGCTTCCACGGCTTCTGATTGCCGCCCGTGACGTACTTGCGAATCTTCGTGGACGCGTTGCCCTGGCGCTGATTGGCGAGATACGCCTTCACCGCCTGGTGCATCACCGGCATGTTCACGGTGCCGTCGAACAGCGGCGACGGGAGCGTCACCTTGTCCCGTTCCGCGCCCTGGGCCGTGTACGCGGCCGCCTGGAATGTCGTAGTCTCAGCCATCGACGTGGTTCCTTACGCCTGCTTCTCGACGAGGACGATCCCGTTCTTCGGCCCTGCCACCGAGCCGCGGACGTAGATCAGGTTGCGCTCCGCGTCGACTTTCTCGACGCGTAGTCCGATTTGCGTGTGCTGCGCCGCGCCGTAGTGGCCCGGCATCTTCTTTCCCTTGATGACGCGCGACGGATCAGTGCCTGGTCCGACCGAGCCCGGCTTACGGTGCCGCGTGTTGCCGTGCGTGTTGGGGCCGCCGTGGAAGCCATGGCGCTTCACCACGCCCTGGAAGCCGCGGCCCTTCGACGTGCCCTGCACCTTCACCATCTCACCCGCGGCGAACACGTCGACCTTCACGGCGTCGCCGACGTTGTACGCCGGGATCTCGATCTTCGCGTTGCCCGGCTCGTCGAGCCGGAAGCTGCGGAGGACGCGAGGCGCGTAGTCGAGCCCCGCCTTCTTCGCATGACCGACTTCCGCCTTGTTCGCCCGGCGGCCGCGCGGCGTGCGTCCGTTCTGGGCGTCCTCGCGCGCGCTGCGCTGGCGCTCGAAGCCGAGTTGCACGGATGCGAAACCCGCCTTCGCCTTGTCCGTCACCGCGAGCACCGGATTCGGCTCGGCGGCGATGACGGTGCACGGCACCTGCTCGCCGTTCTCGTTGAAGATCTGGGTCATGCCCAGCTTGCGACCGATGATTCCGATCATGGACCCGTCACTCCACTTTGATTTCGACGTCCACGCCAGCCGGCAGATCGAGCTTCGTCAGCGCGTCCACGGTCTGGGCGCGCGAATCGAGAATGTCGATGACGCGCTTGTGCGTCTTGAGCTCGAACTGCTCGCGCGACTTCTTGTCGACGTGCGGCGAGCGGAGCACCGTCCACCGCTGCGTCTTCGTCGGCAGCGGAATCGGACCGGACACCTGCGCGCCCGTCTTCTCCGCCGTTCGTACGATGTCCGCCGATGCCTGATCGATCACCGCGTGATCGAAGGCCTTGAGGCGAATTCGGATTCTTCCAGCCATGTCTATGTCTCTGAGGGAGGTGGCGAGTGGCGAGTGACGAGTGAAGAACTCGCCACTCGCCACTCGCAACTCGTCACTTCAAGATCTTCGTAACGACACCAGCACCGACCGTGCGTCCACCCTCACGGATGGCGAAGCGTAGCTGCTCTTCCATGGCGATCGGCGTGATCAGCTCGATCGTCATCTGGATGTTGTCGCCCGGCATGACCATCTCCGTGCCGGCCGGCAACTCGACGTTCCCCGTCACGTCCGTCGTGCGGAAATAGAACTGCGGACGATAGCCCTTGAAGAACGGGGTGTGGCGGCCGCCCTCTTCCTTCGTGAGGACGTACACCTCGGCCTCGAACTTCGTGTGCGGCGGAATCGAGCCGGGCTTCGCGAGCACCATACCGCGCTCGATCGCTTCCTTTTCGATACCGCGCAGCAGCAGACCGACGTTGTCGCCCGCCTGACCCTCGTCGAGCAGCTTGCGGAACATCTCGACGCCGGTCACCACCGACTTCTTGTCGGCATTGAAACCGACCAGCTGAACTTCCTCGCCGACCTTGATGCGACCACGCTCGATACGACCCGTGGCGACCGTGCCGCGGCCCGTGATCGAGAACACGTCCTCGACGGGAAGCAGGAACGGCTTGTCCGTCTCGCGAACCGGCTGCGGGATGAACGTGTCGAGCGCGTTATAGAGCTCGTCGATCTTGTCGACCCAGTTCTTGTCGCCCTTGAGCGCGCCCGACGCCGAGCCGCGAATCACCGGCGCTTCATCGCCGGGGAAATCGTACTTGCTCAGCAGCTCGCGCACCTCGAGCTCGACGAGGTCGAGCAGCTCGGGATCGTCGACGAGATCGCACTTGTTCAGGAACACGACGACCTGCGGCACGTTGACCTG
>JAJKIR010000088.1 GCA_021154325.1 Gemmatimonas sp. | reverse complement strand
CGTCCCGCGTCCCGCGTCCCGCGTCCCGCGCTAGGCCGCGGGCGTGAACCAGAGAGGACGCCGATACCGGATGCAGATCTCCTCCCCCTCAGCAATCGGGCGAAGCGCCATGAGCGTCACTGTCTGCTCCGCCTCGTGGCAGACGATCTCCGCGTTCGGCTCCTCTGCGTGATTGCAGAGCGAGATGACGCCGAGGACGATGCACGCGCGGTTCTGCCGATCGCCGAAGCGGAAGTTGTAGTCCCCGAGCCGCGTCTTCGAGATGCGCCCCGCGTCGGCATCGTCATAGACGATCACCGGGCAGGTCACGATCGCCGTACCGACGGCAATCTCCTCCGTCGCCACGAGACCGCGGCCTTTGCGCTTGAATTGGCGGATGGCGTACATGCGTGCTGGATCAACGTCTGTAGGACCCGGAGAACACAATCTTGACTCTGATTCTTCAGCCCGGGTCACGGAACGATGACGACGGTCGCGGGCCCTGCGGTGATGACGTAACTTCGGCACATGATCACACTCTTCCTCGCCTTGCCGCTGCTCGCTCGGGTCGCCCAACAGCCGCCGCCGCCGCGCCGCACCGTACCCGATCCCGGCATCGTCGCCAGTCTCCAGAAGGCGACGCCGGCCGGCGTTCAGAGCATCTTCGAGGGTCGTGTGACCGGCGTCCGATTCGGGTCGGCGGCCGGTGAGCTCTGGGTCGCGGTACCGGGGTCTGCGTATCACCTCACCTGGTCGGACAACCGTGTGCTCGCCCGCGGTGCCTTCGACGGGCGGGCCGGTGTCCAGGCGGTCGCCTTCGACCCCGTGAAGCGGCGAGCGCTCGTCACCACCGTCGGACGCGTCCCCGTCAGCGCAACGGAGGCGCCGATGCCCGGCATGGCGCAGCGCGTGGCATCTCGTCCGGCGGCGCAGCTTGCGTTCTTCGACGACGCCGCGCGCGGCGAGCGCGTCGCGCCCGCCAGCCTAACGGGAGCGCTCGGCGAGTACGCCGTCGGCGCGCCAGCCGTGGCACGGAGCGCCAACGCCTCCGGCCATCGTGTTGCGGTCGTTCCCCTCACGGTCGAGGATCGGCTCACGATCATCGACGCCGACGCGGGGACGCCCATTGCAACCGTGCCACTCGGCGTCGCTCCGATCGCCGCCGTCGTCTCTCCCGATGGGGCGACGGCGTACGTCACGAACCTCGGCGGCAACAGACCGGGAGCGAACGACCGCGCCGCCCAGCAGTGTTGCTATCCTCGCGGCGAGCGCGTGCGCACCGACGCGCGCGGCATCGCCGACTCGGGCAGCGTCATGCGCGTCGACCTCGTGACGCGACGCGTCACCGACTCCATCCGCGTCGGCCGACATCCGACAGGCATCGCCTGGGACGTGGCCCACGCCCGGCTCTTCGTCGCCGAGGGAAACGACGACGCCGTGAGTGTGATCGACACGCGCACGAATCGCGTGTTGAGCAAATACGCAATCGCGCCCTTCCGCCAGCGGGGCATCGGGGCGCAGCCCACCGCCATCGCCGCAGCACCCGACGGTAGAACCCTCTTCGCCGCGCTCGGCGGTCTCAATGCCGTCGCCGTGTTCGATGTGGCCGCCGACGGCCGCGGAACACTCGCAGGTCTGATTCCGACGGCCTGGTATCCGTCGAGCCTCGACGTGAGCGCGGATGGCCGCTACCTCGCCGTCGGTGCGCTCCTCGGCGTCGGCTCCGGTGAGGGCCGAACCGGCGGCTCGCCCGGCAAGACGGGACGGTACGTGTTCGCTGAACGCGGGTCCGTGAGCGTCGTTGAGATTCCCAGCCGAACGCAGCTTGCCGCGTACACGGCCGCCGTCGCCGCGAACGATCACCTCACCCTCGCCGCCGCGCCGACGCGCGACACCGTGCGCCGAGGGTCGGCCGTGCCGCGCGCCGTGCCGCTCTTCCCCGGCGACTCATCGCTCGTTAGGCACGTCGTCTACATCATCAAGGAGAACCGCACCTACGACCAGGTCCTCGGCGATCTCGGCCGCGGCGACGGCGACAGCTCGCTCGTGATCTACGGCCGCGACGTGACGCCGAACCAACATGCCCTTGCCGAGCAGTACGTGACGCTCGACCGCGTCTTCGCGAGCGGCGGCAACTCGGCCGACGGTCACCAGTGGCTCACCCAGGCGAACGAGACGGACTACGCGATGTGGCCGCTCTATCAGGGGCGAAGCTATCCCTCCGAAGGGATCGACCCGCTCGTCTACTCGTCAGGCGGCTTTCTCTGGGAAGCGGCGCAGGCGAAGAGCAGGACGGTGAGCGTCTTCGGTGAGTATGCGCCGACGGCGTCGGACTCCATTCCCGGGGTGCGGGCCTCACTGATGGCCGAATACCAGCGCAACGAGGCCCGCGGCACCGGCTATTTCCGCGATCTCCTGCGGTCGCGCTACGACACGCGCTCCAACATTCCGTCGCTCGATCGGGTGCTCGTTCGCGAGTATCCCGGTTGGACGCAGGAGGTGCCGGACGTCGTGAAGGCGCAGGTGATCCTCGATCATCTCCGGCAGTGGGAGACGAAGCGCGCGATGCCCGATCTCGTGATGGTCATTTTGCCGAGCGATCACACCGTTGGCACGTCGCCGGGATGGTGCGTGCCGCGAGCGTGCGTTGCCGACAACGATTTCGCGTTAGGCAGGGTCGTTGACGGCCTCACGCACTCGTCGTTCTGGAAGGAGATGGCGATCTTCGTCATCGAGGACGACGCGCAGAACGGCGTCGACCACGTCGACGGCCACCGGACGACGGCATTCGCGATCTCGCCCTTCATACGTCGCGGGAGCGTCGATCACACTTTTTACAACCAGCCGAGTGTGGTGAAGACGATCGAGCTGATGCTCGGGCTGCCGGCACTGAGCCTCTTCGATCTCGTTGCGACGGACATGCGTGCGAGCTTCATCCAGCCCGGCGAGCAGCCGACGTACACGCCATTCACGGCGATCGTGCCCCGTCAGCGGATCGACGAGACCAACGCTCGGGTGAGCGAGATCCGCGGCCCCGACGCCGCGGCGCGTCGCCGGGCAGCGCTCGCGTCCTCGCGCATGAGCTTCGACGGTCCCGACGAAGCGCCGTCCGACCTGCTCAACCGCATCCTCTGGCACGACGCGCGCGGCTGGCGTGCGCCGTATCCCGGCGTGAAGCGAAGCCTCTTCTTCCCGATGTCCCGCGATCTCAACGACGACGAGCGCGAGGAGAAGCGCGGCCGCGATCGCGATCGTTAGGCCAGTCGATCTCTGGACCTAACGATCCGCCGCTGTTGGTCGCCTGACAATCGTCACCTTCACCGTGCTCGGGTACAGCTTCGAGTGGTGCACCGCGTTGTGCGCAACGAGACCCTGCGTCTCGTCGTAGTTCTTTCCGCCGGTGTTCAGGTTGCGATCGAAGCGCGGGAAGTTGCTGCTCGAGACCTCGATGCGGATGCGGTGGCCCGCGTCGAAGTAGTTGCTCGTGGTGAGCGGGCCTAACGTGACCTTGTACGTCTTGCCCGGCTCCATCCATACCTGCTTGTCGTAGCCATCGCGGTATCGGACGCGCTGGATCGTCTCGTCGAGGTTGTACGCGCGGCCATCCGGATAGACGTCGAGCAGCTTCACGGTGAAGTCGGTGTCCTTCCGATCCGACGAGACGTACAGCGTGACCTCGATCGGGCCGCTCACCTCCGTGCCCTCCTTGAGCGGCTCCGATGAGTAGACGAGAATGTCCGGCCGCGCCTCCATCTTGCGTTGATCGAACGCGCCGCCCTGCACCGCGTTGCCCGTGCAGCATACATTGCCGCCGTACGAGGGCACGGGATTCATCGGATCGTAGGAAAAGCCATCGGGCTTGTCGGCCGCGGGAGCGGAAGTCGTTAGGCCTCCGTCGCCGTCGAGGGTGTTCGCCTTCCCGCCACTCGACAGGTAATACGTCACCGTTTGTGCCCCGCGCGGCGGCCACGTGTCCGACGTCTGCCACTTGTTGAGCCCCATCGTGTAGTAGCGCACCTTCGGCAACGTATCCAGCAGGTGGTTGTTGTCGCCCTTGAGGAACATGTCGAACCATCCCCACGTGAGCGCGTCGTAATCGAGCCGCGCGTCGCCGACGCTGCGCTCGCCAACGACGGTGTTCTCCGTCGCGCGCTTGTACGAGCAGTGAAGCGTCGGGGCGATCACCGCGTACTGCTGGTTCGCGATCTCCGGACGCGCCGTCTTCCTGACGTGATTGTACGTGGCGAGGTTCGGGCCGACCGAGACGTCGTACCAGGACATGAACCAGAGCCCCGGCACGTTGATCCGCATATCGTCGTGAAAGAGGCCGCCGCGATACCACGCCGGATCGTTAGGCGTGCGCTTGATCATCGCGCCGCCGGTCGCGATCCCCGGCATGCTGTCCGCGAAGATGCCGGGCGGACCGTCGACGGCCTTGATGATGTCCATCTCCGGCAAGTGCCGCAGCGCTTCGGACCAGTCCACCGGCGGCGCCTGCTGTGCCAGGTCGAATGACTTCGAGGCGCGAATGAGGTCCTGCTGCGAGCTGCCCGGCGGGAACATCGGCCGCACCTGATTCTGCTCGCCGGCGAGCCACGCGATGAAGAGCATCTGCACCGCCCCGCCGCGATACCAGTTCCCCTGCTCGTAGTACGGCGCGACGCGGCCAACGCCCGCGCCAAAGCCCTGCGGAATGATCGCGCTCAGTCCCGGTGGCGCCTGAGCGGCGACGGCCATCTGCCATTCCGCCGTCGATGAGCAGCCGATCAATCCCACCTTCCCGTTCGCCCACGGCTGCGTCGACATCCACTGGATGGCGTCATAGCCGTCCGTCGTCGGTGGGCCGAGGATGTCGTAATTGCCCTCGGAGAAGAAGTGGCCGCGCTCATTCATCTCGACGTAGGCGTAGCCGCGCTTCACCGCGTCGAGCTCGGCGCTCATGTCGCGCGGCGCGCCGTTGCGCACGTCCCAATAGTTGAAGTTGTATGGCGTTCGCACGAAGACGACCGGCACCGGACCGGCCGCGCTCTTCGGACGGTAGATGTCCGTCGCCATCCGGAGCCCGTCCCGCATTGGTACCATCACCTTGCGATCGATGACGGCGATCGACTCGAGCGCTCTTTCCTTTTCCCAGCGCTGATTCACGAGCTGCGTGTCGCGTTGGGCGCGACCCTGCGCCGGCGCCGCGGCGGGGACAGCTACGGCGATCGCGAGCGCGACGAGGTGGACGATACGAGCCATAACCTCTCCCGGTACGAATGGACGAATCGAGTCTGGCAGCCGGCCGAACATGGCTCCGGGCAGGCTTCACGGCAATCGGCGATTCCCGCACGGCTGGTTGTCATCCTGAGGAGCGGAGCGACAAAGGATCTACTCGGCGCGAGAGGAGCAGGAGCGCGCGCGAGCAGCGCGCGCGACTCCAAATAAAACAAGGGATGACAAGGGCGGTCTGGCTCGGCTCGCTGGTCGGGGCACGTCCGTTGCCGGTTCGAGGGCGCCGCGCGAGTGGCGCGGCGACTCACCCGAGGGGAGGATCGAACGATGGGGAACCGAAAGGACTATCACGAGAACGAGCCCGCGACGCAGGGCCAGGAAGAAGTGCGCGACTCGAAGCACGCGCCGCCGCCGTCGCAGAAGGGCCCGCAGTTGCACGCCGAAGGACAGCACGGCAGCAAGACCCACTCGCGCTTCATCGAGCAGCAGCACGAGGGCGAGCATCGCGAATCGCGGGAGGACCGCGCCCAGCACGATCGCGACCTGGCCGCCAAAAAGGGGGGCCGCCGTCTCGTTGAGGACCGCGAGCAGCACGACGAAGCCGAGAAGAACAGCGAGCACACCCAGCTCTTCGTCGAGCACAATCTGGATCGCGACCAGGGTCCGAGCGACAACACTGGCAATCTCCACGGCGTGCTGGAGCACCGCGAGGCGCGCGCCGATAATCGCGCTCGCGACTCCAAGGGTCTCCGCGCCAAGGAGTGAGCGATGCCTCCCCGGAAGGAGGAGACGCGCGACGACGCCCTAGTCCAGCCGGAGAGCGGTTACCCCGACGGCCAAGCGCCGACGAAACCGAGCGCGGATACCGAGTCGCCGGAAAGGGACGGCGAGATGCGGAAGGGGAGCGAGGCGGAATTCGATTCGCCGAAGCCTTCTCGAGCAGCTGCTGCCGATTAGCAAGGAAATGGCCCTTGAAACCACTGACACTGCGCTGAAACCACTGACCTGCTCCGCGTACAGAACGAGTTCTTATCCCAATGATGCTCTTGCTGTTTGTAAGTGCCTCGGGATGCATCGGGTGGGTGGAGATTTGGATGCCGAGCAGTTCGTCAGTGGTTTCAGTGCCGTGTCAGTGGTTTCAGGGGCCCAAAAGACTCGACGTCCACAATTGCCTACTAGCCGCCGACGCAGCCGGTCGTAGAATCAGCGGAAAGCCGGAGTAGCGAAGACAAAAGCGCTCCGGCCAAACCGCGCGCCGGCCGGTTGATCATCTCGGCGTCGCGACGTGACACGCAGTTTGTCCTCGTCAGGCAACGCTCCGCCGCGAGATGGATCAAACCATTCGCGAGCTGGATGTGTCGATTATAAGAGTGCGAGTGAACGATGATTCACTCGAATGTCCCGCAGTGGCATCCGTCATGCGGCGTCAACGGTAGACTCTATCGGCTGGAAAAAATGACTCGGACGCGCTCACTTCTCCTGGTAGGCGCCGCCGTCGTCGCGTCGCTGCCCGCAGCGTCTCTCTGCGCGCAGGGCCCGATGATGCTCGAGGCGTACGCGGCGCGAAAGCAGCAGCCCGTCGATCTCGATTTCGGCGGACTCGGTTTCACCGGCTACACCGGCATCTTCGGCCTGCGCTTGAGTGGCGGCTTGAATGTCGGTCGCAATGACGGGACTGAGCAGATAGCGAACTATCCGTACACCCAATGTTCGCCGGCTCCGTGTCAGACGAAGGTCATCACCAGCAACTACAAGTCGGATCCTGGACTGTACGTCGGCGGGTGGACCGCGGACGCCGACGTTCTCGTCGAGCCGTTCCGGCGCGTGCCCGTGATGAAGTCACTCCTCCTCGGCTTCTCGCCGTATGGATTCTTCGGGGTTGGCGGCTATGGGCTGCGGCCGCGCGGCGCACCGGATTCCGCGGTCGCGACGCTGAACTACGGCGCCGGCGCCCACCACGACCTCCTTGGTTGGCTCGGGGTCGGTGTCGAGGCGCGGTATCGGCGCGGCCTCCACAGCGATTCCGCGGTCGCCGTGGGCTCGTCGCGCAGCTGGGAGTACCGGCTTGGCCTCACCGCGAGCTTCGGCGGCAGCCGCAACTTCCGGCGCGCGAACGTGCGATCTGACCCGCCACGTCCGCCGGTGGTCGAGCGACGCATCTACGTGTCGCCAGCACCAGCACCGACGCGCTACATCATCGAGCCGAGCGTGAGCAACTCGCGTCTCGCGTCGCGCGTGCTGGCGACATCCGACGAATACGTCGGGACGCGCTATCGCTTTAACGGCACGAGCCCGCACAACGGCTTCGACAGCCCGGGTTTCGTGCAGTGGGTCTTCTGGCGCGAGGGCGTCCGACTCCCGCACAGCGCGCGTCGGATGGCCGATCTCGGTGATCCGGTGTCGACGCGAGCCGGCGCGCTCCGACCGGGCGATCTGCTCTTCTTCGCGAACGACGGCGATCACATCAACCACGTCGCGATCTACGTCGGCAACGATCGTATCGTCCACTCGACCTCCACCGGCGACGGCGTGCGATACGACGTCCTCGGCGAAGGAGAACGCGGACGCTGGTTCGCGGGCCATCTCGTGCTCGCGCGCCGCATCGCGACGACCGATCGCTACTGGGACTCCTATCCAGACGACAGTCCGGGGTCCGCCGATAGAGCTCCTCGGCCTGGGCGCTGGTAGAACAGTTATCGGTTATCAGTCCATAGTTATCAGGGACTTCGGAACGAAGCGTTTGTTGGATTGTCATCCCGAGCGGAGCGAGGGATCTGCTATTCGCCCGCGCCAAGGACGCAAAAGACTGCCACAGCAAACCACTTTTGCTGTGGCAGTCTTTTGCGTCCTTGGCGTCCTTCTCGTTTTACCCCTTACTTCCCCGCCGAGAGGAGCCGATCGGTAATCGCGTCGGCCAGAGCGCGCGCGTCGACGGCGTCGCTGTCGGTGAGGATGATGATCGTCGCCTTGCTCTCGGGGATGCGGACGAACGCGTTGCGGCGACCCGATGGCGTACCGTACTCCGCGTAGCGAGTGACGCCGCGATAACTGTCGGCACGCCACCCCGCGCGCATTGGTAGCTGCCGGACGTCGCTGGAGCCGTCGGTCGCCGGCAGGCTGTCGGCCGCGAAGTCACGATAGTTCTCGAGCCCGAGCTCCCAGCGATACAGCTCGTCTACATTCGATTGGAGCAGGCCGTCGGAGCCGACGATGGTCCGGTGCGCGCCGATCGGCGTGAAGATTCGCCGTGTCACCAGCTGAGTGAAGGGCGTCCCCGTGCGACGTGCAACGAGCTCGGCGAGCTGTCGGCCGCTGTCGGGCCAAGACTGCATCGTTAGGTACTCGCGCACAGTGGTGGCGCCGGCCTGCGTTCCGATCGGCTCGTCGAGCGAGAGCTTTCCCTCGCGCGCGGCGATGAGCGCCGCCATGGCGTCGAATCCGGCTGACAGACCGCCAAGCGCGAAATTGGGCACCGACGTCGTCGGCATGTACCTGGCCTGCGGCGGGATGCCGTATGATCGATTGACGAGCACCTTCCCGTTCCGTGCGACGAGTACCGTCGCCGCGGCGCCCCTGGCGCCCGCGCCGAAGAGCGAGTCGATGAAAGAGTACGAAACTGCCGATTCGGCGTTTGCGCGATGCAGAACGCGCCGCGCGCTGAGGTCGAAGCGGTCGCCTGGGTACAGCGTAAGGAACGGCTTCCCGGGATCGTTGGGCTCGCGGCCCCCGTAGACGAACGCCTTGTTCCGTCCGATGATCTCGCCGGTATCGCCGCGAACGAGCCATGCGGTGCCCTCGTCCTCAGAAATGCCGAGCAGCTCCGGGTGGCGAGGCAACAGCGAGTCCGCGAGATCGGCGAGGCGCTCCCGCGCCACGACGTGCTGATCGATGGCGACGCCACGCAGGAAGCCGAATCCCTCCTCGTAGCCCGGCGCCATGATGACCGTGTTGCCTTCGCGCGCGCCACGGAGGAGATAGCTCGCGAGAATCGATGCCCCAGCCGACGACCCACCGACGACGCCGCCGCGGGCGAGGACGTCATGAAACGCCTTTTCCGTCTTCGTCCCCGCGTAGGAATCGACAAGATGCCACTGCCGCCCGCCCTCGAACCAGACGCCGCCGGCGCGCGACAGCACGGCCGTGAAGCTGTCCGTGTCAGCGAGCTTCTTGTCGGTCGTATGCAGCACGACGACGTGCTTCGCCCCAGCGGCCTTGAGCGATCGCGTCCCCTGCCAGTCAGCCGGGTAGACGCTGTCACCTCCCGCCGTCGGCACGTCGACGATGAGGGCATCGGGCCCGCCGGCTAGCTCGATGAACTTCCCGAGGACCTCCGGGCCTAACGAGCCGCCACCGACGACGAGCACGGCCCCATGCGCGGGCCCGACCTTCGGTGCCTGCGCGGCTGCGACAATCGGCGTCAGCAGCGCCGTCACCGTAGAGAGAATTCGAATCGACTTCATTTCATTGAAGGTGAGAGTTGATTGTACTGGACAGTTCGATGGCATTCGACCGTTGCGACAACCTGATCACGAATGACGCGAATGAACGCGAATTTCTCCGCGAACGCGCAAGGCTCCGGCGGCCTCCGTACAGTCCGGGCTTTTGTGAACGGCACACCTGTCAAGTCCGCGGTAGAAGCATCCCGAGGTCGTCACCAAAGAATCCCGGCTCGTAGCGTGAGGCGCTCTCCGCTCACACGGAGCAATTCGTCTTCATTCGCGTAATTCGTGATCAGGTTTTCAAAAGGCTTGGATGCCCCCGAAGCAAGATGACTAACTGACATCCGGGATCGCGCGCGTCAGCTCGCGCCTCGTAACGTAAAAGTCCGGATCGACGACGAGCTCGCCGCCGCGGCGGGCGCCGGAGACGCGCGTCGTGCGCCAGATCTCCGTCGGGCGAAGCCATTGCCGCACGCCACCGATCGTGACCAACACCGGCATGGCGAATCCCGGCACCACGTTGGTCCAGCGATACCGCACGATCGAATCGGCGAGCACGTACTCGAGTGTGGGAATCTGGGTCGTCATCAGATACTGCGCGAATACGGGATTGAAGTCGATGCCGCTGCGGCGATTGATGTACGCTCGCACCTCGGCGCCGGTTACCGTCTTGTGATAGAACGTGCTGTTGAGGCCGCGAAGGATGTCACGCCACCGCGCATCGTCATCGACGATCTGACGGATCATGTGGAGCATGCTGCCCGTCTTGTAGTACATGTCGGCCGAGCCTTCCTGCTCCACGCCGAAGGGGGCGATGATCGGCCGATCGTTTCTGATGTTGCGCCGGCTGCCGATGATGTACGCCGCGCCCGCGTCCTTCCCCGACTGGCACTCCGTGTAGAGTCCCTCGGCGTAATTGGTGAATCCTTCCTGCACCCACATGTCCGCGGGATCCTGCGCCGTGATGCTGTTTCCAAACCACTCATGCCCGCTCTCGTGGACGATGATGAAGTCCCACTTCATCCCCCACCCCGTCGCCGAGAGGTCGCGGCCACGGTAGCCGTTCTTGAACTCGTTCCCGTACGCGACGGCGCTCTGATGCTCCATCCCCAGATGCGGCGTCTCCACGAGCTTGTAGCCGTCCTCGTAGAACGGATACGGACCGAACCAGTGCTCGAAGCACTTCAGCATCGGCTTGACCTGCTCGAACTGCTTTCGCGCCGTGTCCGCGTGATAGGAGAGCGGCCAGAAATCGAGCGAGAGCTTTCCCTTCTCGCCGCGATAGCTGTCGCCGATGTGGGTATAGTCGCCGGCGTTTACGGCGACGTCGTAGTTGTTGATCGGACTCGTGACGAACCACTCGAACGTCCGGGTGCCGTCACCGTTGACGGTGGTCCCGCGCAGTCGTCCGTTCGACACGTCGACGATCGCATTCGGTACGGTGATGGCGATGCGCTGGCTGTCCGGCTCGTCGGCACGGAGCTCCTTGGTCGGCCACCAGACACTCGCGCCGATCCCCTCGTTCGCCGTCGCGACCCAGGGGTGACCGAGACTGTCGCGCGTCCAGACGAAGCCGCCGTCCCACGGCGCGCGCTTTGCCGCCCGAGGCTTGCCGTGATAGTAAACGCTAATGGTGTCGCGCGCTCCGACCTGTGGCGCCGACGCGAGCGTCACGAAGAGCGCGTCGCCGTCGCGGCGGTACGTGAGCACGCGTCCCCGCTGCACGATACTGTCGACCTCGAGCGGGGCGCGCAGATCGATCTGCATCTCCTGACTCGGCGCGACAACGCGGTAGACGATCGCATTGTGCCCACGGATGCTACTGTCCGCCGGGTCGACGCGGACATGCAGATCGTAGAAGGTCACGTCCCACCAGGCGCGCGCCGGTCCGTTGCTCCCGCGAAGGGAATCGGCGTGGGTGAACGCGGTCGAGTCCTGCGCGCGAGCGAAGGCCAGCGGCAGCACGAGCAGCACGCTGGCCCGATGTAGCCGGAAGCTCATGGCCCGAAAAGTAATTGGCGTGCCTCAGCCCGCGACGATTTCTCGAAAATGTCCGATCGCCGACTCGAGCTCTGCCTCGGTGTTGTAGTAGTGCGGCGAGAGGCGAACGGCCGATGTCGTGCCCTTGGCGGTGAAGTCGATCAGACCGTACCAGCGGAGGCTCGCCGTCGTGTTGATGCCGCGCCGACGCAGCTCGGCCACGATCTCGGTCGCGTCGCGGCCGCGCACCTCGGCGGTCACGATCGCGCATTGCT
>JAJKIR010000087.1 GCA_021154325.1 Gemmatimonas sp. | reverse complement strand
TAGGTGTTAGGTGTTAGGTGTTAGCGCTTTGCACTAGCACCTAGCACCTAACACCTCATTCCAGGTACATCACCTTCTTCACGGCAGCGATCGTCTTCGGCACGTCGGGCTTGGCGGCGCGCTCGAGGTTCTTCGCGTAGGGCATCGGTACATCGGCCTGGTGCACGCGAAGGACTGGGGCGTCGAGGTGGTCGAAGCACTCGCGTTGAATGAAATCGACCACTTGGGCGCCGATGCCGGCGATTTCCCAGCCTTCCTCGAGGACGACGGCGCGGTTGGTCTTCTGCACCGAGGTTCGAATCGCCTCGAAATCCATCGGCCGCACCGTGCGAAGATCGACGACGTCGACGCGAATGCCTTCCTTCGCCAGCTGGTCGGCGACCTGCATCGCGACGAGCGCCATCTTGCCGTTGGTGATGATCGAGCAGTGGTCGCCTTCGCGCTTGAGCTCGGCGACGCCGATCGGAACGAGATACTCCTCGTCAGGCACCTCGCCCTTGGTGTTGTAGAGCATCTCGCCCTCGAGGAAGCAGACGGGGTTGTCGTCCCGGATGGCGCTCTTGAGCAGTCCCTTCGCGTCGTACGGCGTGCCGGGAGTGACGACCTTGAGGCCGGGAACGTGGGCGAGCCACGACTCGAACGCCTGCGAGTGCTGGGCCGAGAGCTGGAGCGCGGCGCCGTTCGGGCCACGGAAGACGATCGGCACGTTATACTGGCCGCCACTCATGTACAACATCTTCGACGCCGAGTTTAGAACTTGATCAAGCGCGAGAACGGCGAAGTTCCAGGTCATGAACTCGACGATGGGGCGGAGCCCGACCATCGCGGCGCCGACGCCGACCCCCGCGAAGCCGAGCTCCGTGATGGGCGTGTCGACGACTCGCATCTCGCCGAATTCCTGGAGCAGGCCTTTCGAGACTTTGTAGGCTCCCTGATAGACACCGACTTCCTCGCCTATGAGGAAGACGCGGTCATCGCGCTGCATCTCTTCGCGCAGGGCTTGGTTGAGAGCGTCGCGGTATGTGATGACGGCCATGAAACTCGGTGAACGGTGAACGGTGAATGGTGTCAGTCGGCGGCGATTGCCTGATTCGTCGAATCGCTGGTGGTATCGACGTAGACATCCTCGTAGAGCGACTCGAGTGGCGGCTCCGGGCTCTTGTCGGCGAAGTCCCAGGCATCCTGCACCAATGCCTTGAGCTCCGCATCCAGCCGCTGCAGCTCTTCGTCGGTGAGCTCGCCGTGCTCCAGCATGTGCATGCGGAGCAGCATGATCGGATCGCGCTTCATGTACTCGTCGAGCTCCGCCTTCGTGCGATAGGTGCCGCTCACGGCGTCGGACATCGAGTGGCCCATGAAGCGATAGGTGCGCACCTCGAGGAGCGTCGGGATCTGGTCGCGGCGCGCGCGATCGACTGCCTCCTGCGTTGCTTCGCGCACGGCGAAGACGTCCTGTCCGTCGCATTGCGCCCGCGGCATGTTGTACGACGCGCCGCGTTCGTAGATGTCGTGGATTGCCGAGGCACGCTCGAGCGCCGTGCCCATCCCGTACCGGTTGTTCTCGATGACGTACACGACCGGCAGCTTCCAGAGGCCTGCCATGTTGAGCGCTTCATGAAAGGCGCCGGTGTTCACCACCGATTCGCCCATGAAGCAGATGCAGACCTGATCGCCGCCACGATATTTGATCGCGAAGCCGACGCCCGTGGCGAGCGGCACGTGCGCGCCGACGATGCCATGGCCGCCGAGGAAGTTGACGTTGCGGTCGAAGAGATGCATCGAGCCGCCCTTGCCGCGCACGACGCCGTCGGCCCGGCCGAAGAGCTCGGCCATCACGTTCCGCGGCGACATTCCGCGCGCCAGCGCCTGCCCGTGGTCGCGGTACGTGGTAATGACGTAGTCGTCGGGGCGGAGAATCGAGAGCGTGCCCGTGCTCACCGCCTCCTGCCCGATGTAGAGATGGCAGAAGCCGCCAATCTTGCCTAACGCGTAGGCTTCGGCGCAACGCTCCTCGAATCGCCGCTGCAGGAGCATCGACCGCAGCAGCTCGCGGTCGAGATCGGGGTTGGACTTCCCGTTGGTAGATGGGTCCGAGGTCTGCGTTCCAGCGGATCCGGACTCCTTTTTCTTGGTTGCCATGTAGTTACTTCGCTGTGAATCGAAGGTGCAGATCGATGCGGTCAGACGCCCGCGGCCTGGACTTGCTCCCAGGCGTGATAGCTCGAGCGCACGAGAGGACCAGATTCCACGTGGCGGAAGCCCATCGCCATTCCCTCCTCGCGGAACATGCGGAACTCATCCGGCGTCACGTACCGATCCAACTTGATGTGGGATGCGGACGGACGCAGGTACTGGCCTAACGTGATGATGTCCACGTCCACGGCGCGGAGGTCACGCAGCACCGCCAGTACCTCCTCGTTCGTCTCGCCCATGCCGAGGATGATTCCACTCTTGGTGGGGACGTGTGGCGCGATGCGCTTCGCGGTCGTGAAGATCTTCATCACCCGCTCGTAGCGGCCGCCGGGCCGGCAACGCTTGTAGAGCCGCGGCACCGTCTCGGTGTTGTGATTGTAGATGTCGGGCGAGGTGTCGAGCACGACGCGAATGGCGTCCTCGTTGCCCTGGAAGTCGGGGACCAGCACTTCGACCGAACAGGTGGGCACGTGCTGCTTGATCTGCCGGATCGTCTCCGCGAACGCCCACGCGCCAAAGTCCGGCAGGTCGTCGCGGTCGACGGACGTGATCACCGCGTGCTGGAGGTTCATCTCCGCCACGGCGCGCGCGACGCGCTCGGGCTCCGCGGCGTCGAACTTCGGCGGGCGTCCATGGGCAACGGCGCAGTAGGCACAGTTTCGCGTACAGACGTCGCCAAGGATCATGAACGTCGCGGTGCCATGCTCCCAGCACTCGCCAACATTCGGACAATGCGCTTCCTCGCAGACCGTGTGGAGGTCGAGGTCGCGCATCAAGTGCTTGAGCCGGAGGTAGTTCGGTCCACCGGGGGCGCGAACCTTCAACCACCCGGGCTTGCGCTCGGGCAACGGCTCCGCGCGGTGCCGGCCGATGATCTGATATAGGGTCTCGCCCATCGTATGTCTGGCGATCGGAGTCGGAAATCGTTGAGCAGCCGAAATCTATCCCCGCTGGAAGCACCGGGGTAGAACGCGCGGAACTCGTAACCGATTACCAGCGGAGAGCGCGGTTAGTCGGCTGTCTAGCCGAAGCGTTGAATGCCGAACGCCGTGATATCGACCGGCGGCGCGCTCCCCGCGATGAGCGACGCCACACACTCGCCGGTGAGCGGCGCGAGAAGGATTCCATTCTTCCCGTGTCCGCAGGCGTAGAGGACGCTCGGCAGATCCGGATCTCGGCCAATGATCGGGCGCGCGTCTGGTGTCATGGGGCGCAAGCCGGCCCATGCACCCTGTACCGGTGCGTCACGGAGACTCGGGACGGCCGCTACCGCCGCAAGCCGAAGGCGATCGAGCGCGGCGGATGTGGTCGAAGAGTCGAATCCGACGCGCTCGAGCGTGCTGCCGACGAGCGTCGATTCTCCACGGGGAACCAGGTAGACATCGCCTGTCGACACCGCGTGGGAAAGCGGCGCGCCTTGCAGCCGCAGCATCTGCCCGCGGACCGGCTCCACCGGTACGGGTCGCGGAGCGCCAACGAGTAGCGCGATCCAGGCGCCGGCGGCGAGAACGACGGCGCGGCCATGCTGCGTTCGCCCGTCCTCCATGGTTGCCGTGCAGGAATCGATGCCGGGCTGGATGGCGGCGACGCGTCCCTCGACGACATCGATCGACCACTCGCAGCGTGCAGCCTCACGAAGTGCGTCGAGCAAACGCACGTTGTCGACGTAGCCATCGTCTCGATAGAGAGCGGCTCCGGGGTGAGACGTCAGCGCGGGCTCGAGCTTCTCCAGCGCCGCCGCATCGAGCCGTTCGACGCCAGCGCGCTGAGATGCGATCTCATTGGGTCCGAGCTCGATGATTCCCGATCGGTCCAGCGTGACCTCGATGCCGGTACGCTCAGCGAGCCAGCGGAGCCAGGCGGGATATCGATCTCGCGACGCCGACATGAAAGCGCGGAATCCCGGTTCGGCATTGCCGATGGACGGGGCGAGAAGGCCGGCAGACGCGGCAGACGCGGCGCCGGGTGTAATGCGACCGAGGATTCGGCAGGATCCTCCAGCTCGCGCGATCGCGATTGCCGTGGCGAGCCCGATGATGCCGTCGCCGACGATGAGCACATCCGCCGTGCTCTTTCCGCGTGATGAGGAGGAGGTCCGGGGCATCGTGAGTGAAGGTTCCGGCACTAGCGCGCGAAGCCAGCGCGCGCGAGAATCGAGGGTGAAACTCTTACCAGCGGACCGGCGTACGACCGCTCGGTGATGGTTGGTCTTTTCAACGTTCGGGAGATTCGCCGATGCTCCGCACAATTTTCATGATCGGGCTGTTCGCCGTGCTCGGCTTGATCGCTCTGCGATTTGTTTTTGGTATTTTGCCTGGACTCATTGGCCTGTTCATCGGGCTTGCACTCTTTGCGTTGAAGATCGCCGCGATCGGGTTCCTGATCTATCTCGTGATTCGCGTGTTGAGCCCGGATACGGCGCGGCGCCTTCGCGAGAAGTGGTCGGGACCAGCCGTTTGACGGCAGCTATCAGTCCATAGTCCATAGTTATCAGTAGTAAGGAACGAAGCGTTGATGGGGTGAGGGAGCTCATGGCTCTCTCACCCCATCACCTTTAGGGGCGGCTATCAGTTATCAGTCCATAGTTATCAGGGGGTGCGGAACGAAGCGTTGATGGGATGAAAAGCAGATTCCTCGTCGCTTCGCTCCTCGGAATGACAAGAGTCATGCCGAGCGAATGCCAGCGATCTGCACTTCATCCAGTCAACGCTTCGTTCCTTACTACCTGATAACTATGGACTGATAGCTATGGACTGCCGCTAAGCTCTTGAACGACTGCCCAGGCGAGCAGCGGAACCATCAACTCGTGATGGCCCGTGATCTCGTAGCCCTTGCCGCCCTCCAATGTGGGGCGTTGGACGACGTTCACGCGGGGACGATAGTGGCGCTGCATATCCAGGTCGCAGGTGATGAAATTGCGCGGGCGGCCCTCGTTGAGATTGCGCGCGATCGTCAGCGCTTTGAGAAAGACCTCTGGCATGATCACGGCGCTCCCGAGATTGAGCGCGACGCCGCCGTCGTCGAGTGAGGTGAGCGAGTACGCGAGACGCCGGAAGTCGCGGTGGCTCGTGTCGCCGATGGCCGCACCGTCGGCGGCCGGATGCTGATGGATGATCTCCGCGCCTAACGCGGCATGAATCGTCACCGGCACGCCGAGCCGGTGCGCGCCGAGGATGACCGAGAGCTCGGGATGCGCGAGTTGGACGGCGCGATCCGCGTCGTCGAGCGCGCGCCCCAGCGACTCGCCCATGCCGCGCGATTCGCGCATGCCACGCACGAACGCCTCGTTCATCTCGCGTCCCGTCTCCTCGGCCATCCCGAAGCTGCCGTCGCGCAGGCCAGCGGCGACGTCCTCGGATGTTCCGCCGAATCGCGCAATTTCAAAGTCGTGAATCGACGCAGAACCGTTCATCGCGAGATGCGTGATGACGCGGCGGCGCATCAGATCGACGAGGAGTGGGGCGAGCCCCGTCTTCACGATGTGCCCACCAAGCATGACGATGACACCGCGCTCACGCCGTGCGGCGGCGACGATGGCATGGACGACGCGCCGGAAGTCGCGCGCGACGAGCACGTCGGGAAGCGACGCCAGGAACGCAGCGAAGCTGCGGTCGTTGGCCGGAGGATGGGCGAACTCCTCCGCTCGCACCTTGTTCGGACGCCGCGCCACGGGAATGGTGCGGATCGCGCCAAGGTCGGCCTCGAGTAAAGGCCGTTCCTGCTCCGAATCGCCGGTCACGGCGACGAGGCGGCGGCGCTGCGCTCCGATCGTGCGGCCGCCGGTGCAGCGGCCCGCGAATACGACGTCAGATACAGATTCAGTGAGCCGAAGGGCAGCTTCGATTTCATCTGGAGCATGATGCGGTTCGAGTCATCGGAGAGCCAGACCTCGGCCCGGCCGCCCTCGGAGAAGATGCCTTTCGTCTTGATGATCGGCTGGAGGACGATGGCGTCGAACTCGCCGGCCGGCACGCTGATGTGCTCGCGCCTCAACACCCGAATCGTGACCGGGTTGCGATCGGGGCGAAAGTAGCGATCGAACTGATAGGTCCGCCCGACCTCGAGAGGAATCGTGCGCACGAAGTAGAGGAAGGCGCCGTCGTCGAGCGGCTCGGCGACGGTGGGCATCTCGGACTTTCCCTCCTCGATGACGATGCCGCGTTCGGCGATGATCTCGAATTTGCGCTGTCGCTCGCGGCGACCCTCGCTCAGCTCCTGCCAGTGGCGCAGTGATACGAGATTACTCACATCCATCCAGCTCTCGAGCCGGTCGTTCACCTTGTAGAAGAGCGTTCCGCCGTGGACGTGAAAGACCGTGTGCCACGCCGCCCGGCCACGCACGGAGTCGATGCCGGCGACGTCCATCGAGCCGCCGCCCACGTGGAGGAAGCCGAACTTCACATCGTATTCGAGGTGCTCGCCGGTGGCGAAGGGGACGGCCATCGGAGCCGCAGCAGGCGGTGGTGGCGGAACGCTGCCCGCTTGCGAGACGCTCTGTGCGGACAGGAGCGCCGGAACGAAGGCGGCGGCGGCCACTCCGATCCACTCAGCGCGCAGCATCGGGCGCCCTCCTCGACGGAAGAGGACGAGCGCGGTGCGCACGGGCGGAACGGAACAGGTCGACGGCATCGGTCCAGGGATGAATGCGACTCTCGCGCGGGCGGAGATCGTAGCGAGGCTGTAGCTGGACTGTTTCGACGCGGCGCGCGAGGGGCGCGGTGCGCGCCAGCAGGTCCGCGTTGGCCACCCACACCGCACCCTGGACGATTGGCTCGTCGCCGACGTGACGAAGGAGATCGCGCAGCAGCGTTATGCGGTAAAGCCGAAAGGTGCCGAACGGGTCACTCACGCCGGGCACCGACATGAGCGGACGCGACACCCACGGGGCGACCCGTCGCATCCAGCGCACCGGCTTCGGGGCGGTGCTCGTTTCGGCCGCGGCAGTGGGGCGCTCGGCAACGACGAGATCCGCACCTCCCTCGAAGCGCTTGATCAGCTCGGGCAAATGTTCCGGCTGATCCGTGAAGTCGGCTTGCATGACGATCATCGCGTCCCGCCGGGGATAGCGCGTGCGACGCGAGACCTCACGGGCGAGCGCGTCGATTGCCCGCGCGTAGCCGACATGCTCGTCGGCGCCCATGATCGTCAGGGGGAGGACGTCGGTGTACGACTGTAGCGTGTCGGCGGTCGCGTCCGTGCTCCCGTCGTTGAAGACGAGAATCTCGTACTCGCGCGGATACTCCTGGAAGACCTTGCGGATCCGCCAGAGCAGGAGACCGACCGTCGGCGCTTCATCGAACGCCGGAATGCAGATGTACAGCAACGAGCATCCTCGCAAACGAGAGGTGGGCGCTTTTGTCCGGATGAAAATTAGAACCCTCGGAAGTGTGCGCGCCAGCCGTTTCAGATACTCCAGCTCGATCGTCGAACTAGCGCTGAGCGTTGCGCGCGTCCGCGGCCGAAGCGTGGCGCGACTTACTCGACCCCGAGCCTATGCTTCGCCGTATCGTACCGCTTGTCATCGCATCGATCGCCGGCGCAGCATGCGCCCACGCGCCGCCGCCCCGCACCGCGGCGGTCGTGCAGCAAGGCGCGCCCGCGTCCCGGCCGATGCGCTACGACCCCACCGGATCTATCAACGCCGCCGAACTGCGGCGCGATCTCTTCATCATCGCCGACGATTCCTTTCGAGGACGCGAGACGGGCACCAACGAGGCACGCCGCGCCGCAGCCTTCATCGCGCGGCGCGTCCAGCAGCTCGGTCTCGAGCCCGCGGGGGACAGTCTCTACCTGCAGCGCGTCCCGATGGTTCGTGAGACGTTCGCGCAAACGACCCAGCTGACGGTGACCTGGAACAATGGTCAGCGGCAGAGCATCCGACTCGGCGCCGATATCATTCCGATCATTTCCCTCGGTCACGACGCGCCGACGCCGAGCCGCAGCGTGGATGGGGACGTGCTGTACGTCGGCAACGGTCCCGACGACGACAAGCAGGCAATGGCGCTGCAGTCCCTGAATCCCCAGGGCCGCGTGCTGGTGACATCAGTTATCAGCGCGAACGAGCGGCCCAAGGATCCGGCGGCCCGTGCCCTGCGCGACTCGATGATGATCATGCGCCTGGCGCGCATGATTGCCATGCGCCCCGCGGCCGTCATCGTGTTGATGACGGGCGAGATGGATGCGAGCTATCGACGGGAGGTGCGCACGCTGCTCCAGCGGATCTCGCTGGAGGCACCGGAGCGTCCGGACTCGGGGCAGCAGATGCCGATGTTGGCGCTCGGGTCGGCGCGGCACGGATCGCCGCTGCTGCCGGCGCGCTGGCCTAACGACGTGACGCCACAGTTGCTCGACCGCCAGTTCACCGGGCGCATCGAGATCAACCGGACGCCATTCACTGCGTACAATGTGGTCGCCGTCGTGCGCGGGCACGACCCGAAGCTGAACAAGACGTATCTCGCGTATGGGGCGCACTACGATCACATCGGCATCATGCCGGCGGAGCTCCGCCCTGGAACTCGAGGCGGCAGGGACTCGATTGCGAATGGCGCCGACGATGACGGTTCCGGGAGCGTCGCGCTGTTAGCGATCGCTCAACAGATGGCCGTCTCGCGGCCGCGGCGATCGGTGCTATTCGTGTGGCACGTCGGCGAGGAGCAGGGAATGCTCGGCTCCGAGTACTTCACATCGCACTCGCCGATGCCGATCGACTCGATCGTGGCGCAGTTCAATGCGGACATGATCGGTCGCAACGAGCCGAACGTGCTCGGTCTCGTGGGGCCGCGCGCGGCGCCGAAGTATCAGAGCTGGCGGCTCGGCATGATCGTGGATTCGGTGAATCGCGCGTCCGAGTCGCCGCTTCGCATCGAGCGCAAATGGGACGATCCGGATGAGCCGGAGCACGTCTACAAGCGCAGCGATCATTACAACTACGCGAAGAAGGGGATTCCGATCATCTTCTTCACGACGGGAGAGCACGACGACTATCATCGCGTCAGCGACGAGGCGTCGAAGATCGACTACGACAAGATGGCGCGCGTCGCGCAGCTGATGCTCGAAGCAGGACTGGTCGTGAGCAATCGGTCGATGCGTCCGACGAGCGAAGCGATCACCGAGTCGATTAGCAATCGTCAACCCTGAGTGCCAGAGTTATTGCTTTTCAGCCTTTCGCCACGTCCGCGGTATAGCGTCTGCTTTGTCACTCCGCGAACTCTTCGGGGTAGCAGAACCAGAGACGGAGGAAGTGTCTGATGATTCTCGCCAACACGAGACAGCATCTCACGCGTAACGATGCACAGCTGGCCGTGCGCGTTTTGGCGCGCGGCTCGGACGCCGAGCTGAGTGTGCTCGAGAGCCGGCTCGCGAACGACGGCATCGACGCCATTCTCGATGATCCGGAGCTGCCTACCGCGCTCGTTCGGTCGGCGCCCGGAGCGCACGCGTCGCTTCCACTCTTCACATACGTCATGGTGCGGCACGCGCTGCGCCGTCTTGGCGAGGGCGATCGGTCGCTCGCGGACTATCTCTCGGCGCTCGTGGTGGATTTCGGGACGCGCGATCGAGCCGTGCGCCTGGGTGAGAGCGACGATCAGGTCTACGCGGCGCTCACCGACCTGCTGAGTGACGTCAACGATCCGGATGCTCGCCGGAGCTTTCTCGTGCGGGCGCATCTCGGGAACTACGCGCTCTGGCTGAGCGGCATCTTCCCCGACTATGTGGAACACCGGCGCTGGAATCGCGGCGGTCCGCAGCTCGAGTACTACGAGGAGATGGGTCGGCGCGGCTTCCAGCTCGCGGCCGAGCACCGCCTCGCGGAAGAGCATGGGCTCGCGCCGTTGTATGCCGCGGCGGCGGATCGTTTTGGCCTGCTACGCCTGGCGCTCAACTCCCTGAGCGACTGGCTCTTCTTCCCGAACGTCCACACGCCCGAGCGGCTGATGCGCCAGGTCGCGGACGAGACGCGGTGGAAGCTCGCGTCCTGAGCTCGGCCCGTGAGTTCGCTTTAATCAGCGTTTACTAACAGCGCGGGCGAACGCGGCGAAGAGGTTGCGGTCCCAGGGCTCCGGAGTTCCCGTGAGCTCCTCGGGATGCCATTGCACCCCCAGCATCCACCAGGCAGGGTCCGCCGACTCCGCGCCCTCGATGACGCCATCGTCAACGGCGCGGGCGGTGATGCAGAGCGCCGCCGGCACTCGCCCCAGCGCCTGGTGATGAAAGGAGTTCGTCCTGAGATGATCCGTACCGAGCGCGCCCGCCAAACGAGAGCCTGGATCGACGCGGACGTCGTGGACGCGGGCGTCCCGTGGATCGTCCGGGTCATGTGCGATGGCGGAGGGAAGCTGGCTCGGAATGTCCTGCACGAGCGTTCCGCCCAAGGCAACGTTCGCCACCTGAATTCCGCGGCAGATCGCGAGTGTCGGCAGGCGACGGCGGTACGCCTCGTTGATCAACGCAATCTCGCTCTCGTCGCGTGCCTCGTGCGCTTCGACCGTGGGATGGGCCTCCTCGCCATAGCGCGAGGGCGCCACGTCCTCGCCACCAGTGACAACGAGGCCAGCGACGCCACCGAGGACCGCCGCGGCATGGTCGGCTGGCAGCGGCGGCACGACGACCGGCACCAATCCAGCGGCAATGAGCGCTTCGGTATACGCGAGATTGACGCGAACACGCGGAGCGCCGCGAATGATCTCGGTGGTGGCGGTGACGGCGACGAGCGGTGGAGCGGCGTGGATCGTCAAGTAGCGACTGGTGTTTGATGAGCGGCGAGAGCGTTGCGTGGGTGATGCGTCTGAGACTATCCTAAGCCCGCTTTGTTACCGAGGCCACCGAACCGTGTTCGAGAGTTTGCGCAAGTCGCTCGACGATCTCCTGTCCCGATCGACGCCGCCCGAAGAGCGGCGTCAGATCGTCTCGCGCATGCGCGACACCCTGGTCCAGGCGAGAGTGGGGCTGCAGGATCTTCGTGACGGGCTGGCGCAGTCGAAGCGTCGCCTGGAGCTGGAGCGTCGCGAGCTCGACACGGTGCAGCGGCGGAAGCGTCTCGCCGAACAGATCAACGACGCGGAGACGGTGCGACTCGCGGGTCAGTACGAGCAGATGCACGAGGAGCGCGTCGCGGTTCTCGAGCGCAAACTCGAAGCGCAGGAGAGCGAGCTCGCGCTCGCCGAACGCGACGTCGCGCAGATGATGACCGAGCTGCGCCAGGCGGCGAGCGGCATTCCCTCCGCGGGCGAGCGGAGCAGCGGGGCGGTGAATGCCGCGATGGACGAGATCGAGTCGGAGTTGGGCTCGGGCTCGGGAAAGAATGGATCGCTCGGCGATGAGATCGACGGACTGTCGCGCGCCCGGACGCGCGCGGATCACGAGGCAGATGCGGCGCGAAAGCTCGAGGAGCTGAAGCGTCGGATGGGCAAGTAGCGGCGGCCGAGCGCGCATGCGCCCGCGCCTCACACTGATGAGGGGCGTCGAACTGCTGCTCGCGGCGGTGCTCCCGTGGAGCGCCGGAGCGCAGGATACGACGAGAGTGCCCCCGCCGCCCGACCCACCCGTCGAGCGGAAGCCAGTGGCCTGCAATGGTCAGCGAGTGGACGATATTGTCGTCCATTCGCTCGCGCCGACGATCGCGGCGTTGCGCGACGTGCCGGTACTCGCCGAGCTCGCGCGCTCCATACACACGACGACGCGTCCGGACATCGTGCGCCGTTATCTGCTGTTGACGCGCGGCGACGCCTGCACCGAGCTGCGCCGGGCCGAGTCCGAGCGTATTCTGCGCGCGCAGCCCTTTCTCGCCGACGCGTCGGTGCAGGCTTTCGAGAGCGACAGCGGCGGGGTCGACCTCGAGGTGAGGACGATCGATGAGACGTCAGTGGTCGTTGGCGCGAGCATTACGTCATCCACCCCTTTTCTGAGGTCGACTCGCCTCGGCAGCTCCAACCTCGGCGGCTCGGGGATGTATCTCGTCGGGAACTGGCGCCACGATCCACGCTTCCGCGATGGATATGGGATGCGCTTCACCGATTATCAGTTCGGCGCGTTGCCCTACATCCTCAACGTCGAGGGCCAACAGAATCCACTCGGCGATCACTGGCAGGTGAACTCGGCGCATCCGTTCCTCACGGACCTTCAGCGGCAGGCTTGGAGCGCACGCGCCGGCGCAAACGACGACTACGTCTTCTTCGCGCCCGACATCAATCAGCAGCATGCGCTGAGCTTCCGCCGGCAGTACTTCGACATTGGCGGTCTGATACGGGTGGGGCCACCGGGACAATTGAACCTCTTCGGGGCGTCGGTTTCGGGCGAGCGCGAAACGCCGAGCGACGTTCCGGTTCTCATCACGCCGGCGGGCAGGCTGAGTGATACCACAACCGCGTTCGCGGGCCGCTACACGTCGCACCGGATCGCGCGGTTGAACGCCCTCTGGGGAATCCGCGACATCGCGTTCGTGCGCGTGCGGGGCTTCGACGCCCTGACGGCGACGCAGGACATCCCCGTCGGCTTCCAGATCGGCACGCAGGTTGGTCGAAGCATGCCGGCGTTCGGAGCGCGCGACAACGATGTCTTCGGATCCGGGGATCTGTACGGCGGAATGGCGAACGAGCGTACGGCGCTGCGAGTGCAGCTGCAGGGCGAGGGGCGGCGCAGCAACGACCTGGACGAATGGGATGGGGTGGTGACGAGCGGCCGCGCCGCGCACTACCTCAAGGTTGACGACGAACAGACGCTGATCACGTCGGTGGAATGGAGTGGCGGCTGGCGAATGCGGATCCCATTCGCGCTCACGTTAGGTCAGGAGCAGGGAGGCGTTCGAGGCTACTCGAACGACGTGCGGCCCGGCGGCCAGCGCGGGATCGTGCGCGTGGAGGATCGGTTCCTGCTCGGCCGTCCACTCGGGCTGGGCGACGCGGGATTCGCGCTCTTCGCCGACGCGGGCCGTCTCTGGAAGGGCGACGTGCCGTTCGGGGAATCGACGCCGGTGCGCGCGTCGTTAGGCGTCAGCATCCTCGGCAGCGTGCCGCCGCGCTCGGCGCGTCTCTGGCGACTGGACATCGCGCTGCCGCTGAACCCTCGCGGTCCGCGCGTACTCGAGCTCCGCATCCACAGCACGAATCAGACATCGTTCTTTTGGCGCGAGCCGGACGACGTGCTCCTCGCGCGCGAGCGCACGGTTCCGTCGTCGATCTTCAACTGGCCGTAGCGACAGCTATCAGTCCATAGTCCATAGTTATCAGGGACTGAGGAATGAAGCGTTGATTGGCGAGAGAAGCGGGAGCGCGCGCGAGCAGCGCGCGCGACCCCATATGGACTGGGCTGCTGTGAACGCGAGCGAACAGCAGATCCATCACGCGCGGGCGGCTTCGCCGTCGGACGCGCCGGCCATCATGCGACGGATCGGGATGATGAGCAGGGCGATGACGACCGCGGCGATGACGAGCGAGAGCGCCGTGCGCTGAAAGAGCAGCGGCATCTGCTCCAGCTTGTTCGGGTCGACATTGCCGCCAACGATGCCGGCGATCAGGTTGCCTAACGCGGACGCCATGAACCAGATGCCCATCATCTGGCCGACGAACTTCTTTGGCGCGAGCTTGGTCATCGAGCTGAGGCCCACGGGGCTGAGCGTGAGCTCGCCGAAGGTCTGGAAGAGATAGCTGATCGTGAGCCACCACACCGAAACGCGCGTCGCCGCGCCGCCGGCGACGACCTTGTTCGACGCCATGAGCATGATCCAGAACGCTATGGCAGCCGCGAACAACCCGAAGGAGAACTTGGCGGGACTCGATGGATTCCGATTCCGCTTGCCCAAGGCCAGCCAGATCATGCCGAACACCGGTGCCAGGACGATCACAAAAATCGAATTCGCCGCCTGGAGCCACGTGGTCGGCATCTCCCACCCGAAGACTCGGCGATCCGTGAAGTCGCGCGCAAAAAGATTGAGCGACGTCGGCGCCTGCTCGAATGCGCTCCAGAAGATCGTCGCGAAGACGAAGAGCACGATGATGACGACGACGCGCTTCTTCTCGTTGCCAGTGAGGCTGGCGAAGAAGAAGAGGTAGGCGAAATAGAGCAGCGCGAGGGTCAAAATGACGACCGCGAAATTCTCGGCGACCTTGACGGCGTTGATGTGAATCACGCCGGCGATCGACAGCACAGTGACGACCAGGATAATGCCGAGCAGGGCGACCGAGACATTTCGTACTCGCCCCTGTTCCTGTGGCGTCCCGTTAGGCTTGAGGCCGATAGGCCCGAGCGTGTCCGGGGCCATCGATCGAAAGGTGATGAGACCAAACAGCATCCCGATGCCAGCCGACGCGAATCCCCAGTGCCAATCGACCCGCTCGCCCAGGAAGCCGGTGACGAGCGGCGCGAGGAAGGCACCGAGGTTGATGCCTGTGTAGAAGATCGAAAACCCGGCGTCGCGTCGGGCACCACCTTCTGGATACAAATCGCCGACGATCGCGGAGACGTTCGGCTTGAGCAGACCGGTGCCGATCACGATCAGCACCAGTCCAACGAAGAATGCGCTGCGAGCGAAGAATGCCGAGAGTCCGATCGAGAGATGCCCGAGCGCGATGAACAATCCGCCTGTCCAGACGGAGCGCTGTAATCCGAGCCACCGATCGGCGATCCAGCCACCGGGGAGCGACGACAGATACACGGACGACGCATAGATGCCGACGATCGAGCTCGCGGTCGCCCGATCGAACCCAAAGCCCCCCTGCGCGAGGGCGGCCGTCATGAAGAGCACAAGCAGCGGGCGAATCCCGTAGAACGAGAAGCGCTCCCACATCTCGGTGAAGAAGAGCGTCGCCAGCCCTCGCGGCTGGCCGAAGAAGCGACGGTCGCCGGTGTACGGCGTGAGATCCACCGGGGGCGCGTCCACGGTCACTAAGCCCGCGTTAGGCTGGTCGAACACGGGTCGATTGATCGCCATTGCTCGTTTCCGAATGGGGTTCGCTTACGCGCGCGCGTCGGCCACAATCACCGGCAGATATCGCTCCGGGGGCTTCGTACCCCCGCTCGCCTGCTGTTGCTCCCAGCTCACCAATGTCGGTGGCTGCTTGATGCATGCCGCCGAGTGGCCGGGCGCCTTCTCCTCGAGGGGAGGCACGATAGCCGCGCACGCGGCGTCCTTCTGCGGGTGTGTGCAGCGGGGATGAAAGACGCATCCCGACGGCGGATTCGCCGGTGAGGGCACGTCGCCGGTGAGGACGATGCGATGCTTCTTCACCTCGGGATCCGGCACCGGCACCGCCGAGAGAAGCGCCTGCGTGTACGGCATGAGCGGCTCTCGATAGAGCGCTTCGGCCGGGGCGAGCTCGACGATCTTGCCGAGGTACATCACGGCGACACGATCGGCGATATGCTCGACGACCGAGAGATCATGCGCGATGAAAAGGTAGGAGAGTCCGCGATCGCGCTGCAGGTCCTGGAGCAGGTTCACCACCTGGGCCTGCACCGAGACGTCGAGCGCCGAGACAGGCTCGTCGCAGACGATGAAGCTCGGTTCCACCGAGAGGGCGCGCGCGATGCCGACGCGTTGCCGCTGGCCGCCCGAGAATTCGTGTGGATACCGCGACGCGTACTCCGGTCGCAGGCCGACTTCGTCCAGCAGCTCGCGGACACGGGCGTCGGCGGCAGCCCCCTCGGCGATGCGATGAATCGTTAGGCCCTCGCGCACGATCGCGCCGATTGTCATGCGCGGATTGAGCGAGGAGAAGGGATCCTGGAAGATGATCTGCATTCGGCGGCGGAGCCGCCGCAGGCGAGCGGCGTCGAGTGCGAAGATATCCTCGCCACCGAAGCGGACGCTGCCCGCGGTCGGCTCGAGGAGGCGGAGGATGACGCGTCCCGTGGTCGACTTGCCGCAGCCGGACTCGCCCACGAGACCCAGCGTCTCACCGGAACCGACGTCGAACGAGACACCGTCCACCGCACGGACGGCGCCCTGTTTTCGCCCGAAGAGTCCACCGCCGATGGGGAAGTGCTTGGTGAGATTCCTGACGGAGAGCAGCGGCTCCGCCGCGACGGGGGCGCCGGATGTCACGCGCGCGAGCTCCGCTGCATAACGAGTGGCTCGTGCGCGTCGGCACGGCGCTTCGGCTCCTCGGCGAGATGGCAGCGCGAGACGTGTCCCGCGCCGATCTGGTACAGCGGCGGATGCTCGAGCGTGCAGCGCTCCCAGGCATAGGGGCAGCGGTCGTGAAAGCGGCAGCCGTTAGGCCAGCGCGTCGGCGGTGGAACGGTGCCGGGAATGGTGCGGAGCCGGTCGCGTGACTCGCCCAGGCGCGGCATCGCCGCGAGCAGGCCCTCGGTGTACGGATGATGCGCTTCCGCGAAGAGCGTCTTCACGGCGGCCGCTTCGACGATCTCGCCACCGTACATCACGAGCACCCGCGACACCGTTTCCGCGACGACGCCAAGGTCGTGCGTGATGAGCAGGATCGACATGCCGAACCGGCGCTGGAGCTGCTGCAGGAGCTCGAGGATCTGCGCCTGGATGGTGACGTCGAGCGCGGTCGTCGGCTCGTCGGCGATGACGAGCGCCGGGTTCATCACGAGTGCCATCGCGATGACGACGCGCTGGCGCATGCCGCCCGAGAGTTGATGCGGGTATTCTCGGGCGCGCTCCGCAGGCGCGGGAATCCCGACGATCTGGAGCATCTCCACCGCTCGCTGCCAGGCCTCGCGACGGCTCGTCTTCGAATGAATCCGGACGACCTCCGCGATCTGCTCGCCGACCGTGAAGACGGGATTGAGCGCGGTCATCGGCTCCTGGAAGATCATCGCGATCCGCGCACCGCGTACGGCGCGGAGCTGGCGCTCGTCCAGGGTGACGAGGTCGCGACCCTCGAAGACGATCCGGCTCCCGGGCTCTATCCGGCCGGGCGGCCTAACGAGACGCAACACCGAGAGCGCCGTCACCGACTTGCCGCATCCGGATTCTCCGACGAGGCCGATCGTCTCGCCGGTGCCGACGGAGAAGCTCACGCCGTCCACGGCGCGCGCGACTCCGGACTCGCCGTAGAAGAAGGTGTGGAGGTTCTCGATCTCGAGGAGCGCGTCGGACATGAGAGCGGGGTGAATGCGATCAGCGGGCGCGGTCGCCCGCAAGCTGATGTGGATCGAGCGCGTCGCGCAAGGCGCTGCCGAAGACGTTGAAGGCGAGCACCGTGATGATGATCGCGAGGCCCGGAAAGAGCGCGATCCACCACGTCGCCTGAAAGGCGTCGCTGCCATCGAAAAAGATCGAGCCCCAGCTCGCGGTCGGCGCACGCGCGCCGATGCCGAGATAGGAGAGGCCCGCCTCGAGCATGATGACGTTGCCGACGCCGAGCGTAGCGGCCACGATGATGGGATTGAGCACGTTCGGCAGGACGTGACGCCAGACCATCCGAAAGCCAGGTGTGCCGAGCGCGCGCGCGGCCAGCACGTACTCGCGTCCCATGACGCTGCGCACTTCCGCGCGCACGAGTCGCGAGACCTCGAACCAGCCGGTGAGCCCGATCGTCGCGATGAGCGCGCCAAGCGGCACCGGGCTCCAGAGCGCGAGCACCGCGACGAGGAGCAGCACGCGTGGAATCGCGAGACACGCGTCGAGCAGCCGCATCATGATCGCGTCCACCCGCCCGCCGAAATAGCCGGCCGTGAGCCCATAGGCCGTGCCCACCGTTGCCGCGAGCAATACCGCGAGGAGCGCGACAGAGAGCGAGATCCGCGCACCGAAGAGCATCCGGCTCAGCAGATCGCGGCTGTACTGATCGGTGCCGAACGGGTGCGCCAGCGACGGCGGCTGGTTCTTGAGGCCGATGATGTCGAGCTGCGCGGTGGGAGAGTACGGCGCGAGGAGTGGCGCGAGCAGCGCGATGGCGCAAAGCAACCCGATGAGCACGAGCGACCACCAGAAGGTGCTCGTTAGGCGCCGGCGACCCGGAGGCGGTGCGGGGGCGCGCGGCGGTGTTACGGCCGACGCGAGGCCCGACGCCGCGAGACGCTCAGCGGGCGCGGAGGCGTGGGTCGGCGGCTGCATACAGCAGGTCGGCGAGGAGGCTGCCCAACGCCACCATGATCCCTCCGACGATCACCGTGCCTGTCACGAGATCGTAATCGCGCGACGCGATTGCGTTCGCGGCGATGTAGCCCATGCCGGGCCACGAGAACACCTTCTCGACGAAGAACGCGCCCCCGACGAGCGCCGGCAGCGACAAGCCGACCAGAGTGATGATGGGCAGGAGCGCGTTCCGCAGCGCATGCTTGAATACCACTCCGCGCTCGGCGAGCCCTTTCGCGCGCGCGGTGCGCACGTAGTCCTGCGGCAACACCTCGAGGAGCGCGGCGCGTTGGAAGCGCGCGATGCCAGCGGCGCCGAGCAGCGCGAGCGTGAGCGACGGCAGTATCAGATGCGCGATGACATCGCGCACGCGCCCGCCAAAAGACATGTAGTCGTGCATCACCTGGTCAACCATCCCGCCCGCCGGGAAGATCGGTAGCCAGTAGGCAAAGGCGAGGAGCGCCATCAGCGCCAGCCAGAAATCCGGGATCGAGTAGAAGAGCAGCAGGATGCCGGACGTCGATCGGTCCAGCCAACTGCCGTGCCGCACGGCCTGGAGTGCGCCCACCCCAATGCCGATCGCGAATGAGGCGACGAGCGCCGCGCCCATCAACAGCAACGTGCGCGGCAAGGCGTCGGCGATGACGCTGCCAACGTCGCGATGCATCGAATGCGAGTAGCCGAGATGGCCACGCGCGACGTTGCCGAGAAAGAGGAGAAACTGCTCGATCAGCGGCCGATCATAGCCGAATTGCGCGCGCAACCGATCGCGCACCGCGTCGCTGATCGCGTAGTCGCCGACAAAGGAGAATGGGTCACCGGGCGCGAGCCGGATGAGGAGAAAGCTGATCGCCGTCACCAGAAGGACGACAACCAGTGATTGGCCCACGCGGGCGGCGAGATACCGCCGCACTCAGCGCCCGCTCATCGCGTCGTCGCGCCGAGCCCCACACGATCGCGCTCGATACGCTCGTTAGGCGCGATCGTCCAATCCGCAAGATGGATCCACCATCCGTCCGGCCGCATTGGCGCGTACTGAATTCGCTTGTGAATTCCGCCAACCGTCGGCACGTCGTACAGCCACACCGCCGGTGCATCGGCGATTTGCAGCTGAAAGGCACGACGCATGTAGGCCCGGGT
The DNA here is from genome assembly GCA_021154325.1 of Gemmatimonas sp. Lineage (GTDB taxonomy): Bacteria > Gemmatimonadota > Gemmatimonadetes > Gemmatimonadales > Gemmatimonadaceae > AG2. The sequence continues at coordinate 2,564 of JAJKIR010000087.1, read as the reverse complement.
CTTGGCAGCGTCGAACGTGGTGAGCGCGCTGTCGAGAAGCGCGTCATACGCCGGACTGCGGTACGAAACCCAGTTCTGCCCGTTGGGCGGAACGCCAGACGAACCCCACTGTTGTTGGTAGCCGCTGGGGCTCGGGTCCGGCGACTGGGCAATGAGCGAGGCGTCGAAATTGTGGCTGCGCTGACGGTCGCCAGCAGCGTTCGCCTGCAGCTGCTCGATATCGACTTGTGCCCCAACCTTCCGCCATTGCTCCTGTATCAGAACGCTGTATGCGACGCGCGGTCGGCTCGACACCGGCGTGATGAGCGAGAATTTCAGCGGCTGGCCGTTCTTCTGGCGCACCGCCCCGGGATTTGGCTCCCGCCAACCCGCCGAGTCGAGCAGCGCTTTGGCGGCATCGACGTTGAATGGGGGCACGGTGAGAGTCGTGTCGGCAAACGCGATCGTGCGCGGAAACGGCCCGTACGAGAGTCGGCCGATCTTGCCAAAAACATTCTGCAGCATCGCACGCCGGTCGAGTGCCATCGAGAGCGCGCGGCGTACGCGGACGTCACCGAATATGGGGTGAGGCCGCGCGGGACTCTTCGGGTCGACGAGATTGAAGCCCAGAAACGCATACTGGAAATTCGGATACGGTGCCGGACGCAGCGTCTTGCTGCTGTCGAGCAGGTGGAGTTGGTCTATCGGGATGAACTCCAGAAAGTCAGCCTGCCCACCAAGCAGCTGCGCGATGGCGGCTCCGGCATCGGGCACCACGCTCCAGATGACGCGGTCGAGCTTCGCGCGACCGCGGTGATTGGCCGTGTCGGCGACTAGCTCTATGCGCTGACCTGCATCCCAGCGCACGAGTCGGAATCGACCACTGCCGATGCCCCTGCGCGTCACGTCGGACTTCCGGAGATCCTCGAGCGGGATGTCCTTCAAGAGGTGCTCCGGCATCACGTACAGCTGGTAGACAAGATCGTAGAACTCTTCGGGTCGGTGCTTCTTGTACCAGACCACCGCTGTCAACGAATCCCGCACAGAAACGGAGTCGACGTTCGGGATTTCGGTCGTGGATCCCACCTTCGGGTCAGTGAAGAGCCGGTAACTGAAGCGGACGTCGCTCGCCCGGACCGGATCGCCGTCATGCCACCGGGCGCGTGGGTCGATATGAAAGGCGACCGACAACGAGTCGGGTGCCCAGTCCCAGCGCTCCGCGAGACGCGGAGTGAAACCCTTGTCACCGACGGTGTTCATGTCGTCGCCCATGTCCGCAAGGCGCTCGTAGAGCTGCTCGCGAACAGCCGCCCCGATGCCCTCTTCGATATGCGGCGGGAAGAACGTGTGGGCGTCGCCAGGAACTACGACTACGACTGTACCGCCCGTCGCCGTGTTGGAGACCGAGGCTTCACGACCGGTGCAGCTGACCAGAGCGATGCATGTGATCAGCGAGGGGATTTTCGAGCGCATGTTCGAGCGCATGGAGGAGGGAAGGGTTGCGCGGCGCCGGCGGAGCCTGGCTCGTTGGTGGGAAGGATCGAAATCGTCAACGGCGCCAGGTCCAGCTGTCGTCAAGATAGTGCTGGCGCAGCATGTTCGCGCGGTCGAGCAGGTCCTGGTCGAGATCGAGCTGGCGGGCGGATGGATCCTCGAGGTCGCGAACGGCATCGAAGAGCACCTCTGCGAGCTCCAATTCGGTAGGTACGCGGTCCAATGCGTCGCGCAGCGTGGCGGGCCTCGGAATGTCGTCAGTCATCACGGTTGCGAAGGACGCGAGCTGCACCTGATCGTCGTCGACGAGAATGGAGCCGTGCTGGAGGAGCGCGTCGCTGCACCGCCACTGCGCGCTACCGACGAGCTTTCGGCCGTGCAGGGTGATTTCACCGGCCGAGGGATGATGGAAGCACGGGAGAGGGCCACGACGTTCGAGCTCGGGGTCTTTCATCGCAGGGTCCGTCCGATCCACGACCTCGGCATCGAGACCGAGTCGGTGCAGCGCGGCGATCAACAGACGATTGATGCGGGTATACGATTCCCCGAGATCGCCGGCGTCCAGTGTGGGACCGACGACCGAATACGTCACCTCGCGATCGTGCAGGATCGCGCGCCCGCCGGTGGGCCGGCGAACCACCTCGATCCCACGCTCCGCCAGGAGATCGCGGTCATAGGCGCCCAAGGCAGTCTGATTGCGACCGAAGGACAGCGTCGGCGAGCTCCAGGAGTAGACGCGGAGGACCCATTGTCCGGTTCGCGACGCATGAGACATCAACGCCTCATCCATGGCCATGTTGTCGGCGCCGGTAGACGCCGGCGAATGGAGAAGACGCCACATCGTGGTAGGGCGGAAAAGAGGCGGATTTCCTTGACGCTTTCAGTAGATTCCAAGCGCCGCACGACCACCGAACGATACATCGTGTACGCGGACGCAGCCTTCGGGACTTGCTCCGCTCCAAGGACAATCAGCGCAGATCTGAGACGCCGCGGCGTCTCGTGAGGGTTCCGCATGAGCACCAAGCAGTCGACGAAGACCGCCGAGCGGCACATGGACGCCGGCAGCTTCATTCCGCGCCATATCGGACCAT
>JAJKIR010000086.1 GCA_021154325.1 Gemmatimonas sp. | reverse complement strand
GTCAGTCTCCTTCCACCTCCAACCGACCCTTCATGCCGAGCAGCGCGTGCGGGTCGCACTGGAAATAGTACTTGCCTGGCTCGAGTGTGACCTTGAGGTCGTACGTCTGACCCGGGATCTGCAGCATGTCGCTCGCAGCGGGGAGGCCGGACTTGCCAGGGTTGGAGTCGGGGAGGAAGTGCACGTTGTGCACGCCCGCCTTGAGCGTGAAGCGAATTACGTCGCCGCGATGCGCTTCGACGTTCGCCGGCTTGAAGACGTTGTTGCCCTGGTCGTCGGTCATCGCTTCGACCACGATCACCTTGTGGCCAGGATCCGGTGTCTGGGGGCCAGTCGCAGCCGCCGCGGTGCTCGGCGCGGCCGATGGCGCGGCGCTGGAGTCAGACTTGTTCGCGGCGCTTCCGCCGCACGCTGCAATGCCCGCGAGCAGCGCGGTGCCGGAGAGTATATGCCTAACGGTCATTGGTGTCCTCGGTTGGTGGTGTGGTGAATCAGAAATCCTTTCGTCCAAAGCGCCGCAGCGCTGCGAGCGGCGGTAGTGCAGCCCAGAGCAGGAGCGCGCCGACAGCCAGTAGCATCCCGCCAGAAGTGCCGAAGAAGCTCTTGAGCGACGCGCCCGTGTAGCCCATCAGCGCCGAGACGTCGAGCTGGAGGAGCATGAGCACACGGCCGAGATCGACGGGGTTGAGCATCATCAGGGCGATGAGCGGACGCTCCAGCGGGTAGTCGGCGAACATCGCGCCGAGCAGGAGTACCAGTCCGTCGTAGAGCACAGTGGTGACTAGCCAGATCGCGATCGCTGCGGCGAGTCCCTTCGCCTTGTCCTCGAGCCGGAGCGCGAGGGCGAACGCGACGCCTGTGAAGCTGAAAGTCAACACGACGCCAATGCCGAGGAGCGTCGCCAGCGTTCGGCGCTGGACCGGGTCGTCGAAGCCGTGCAGCGCGAAGGGGATGCCGACTCCGGCGGCGAAGCCTAACGACAGCGGGATCGCCAGTCCGAGGTACAGTCCCCCGAAGAGCTGTCGGCGGCCGATCGGTTGGGCGAGCAGGAGCTCCGTGAACTCGCGCGCATTGTACACGTGCATCGTCCCGAAGACCACGCTCACCAGCGGGATGACGACGAGCACTACATTGAGCAGCCCGAGCTCCGCGTTGGCGCTGGCGCCGCTGAAGCGGAGCAGTCCGTCCGTGACGATGACAAAGAAAAGCGTATAGGCGACGAGCCAGCGGCTGCGGACGACGTCACTCAGCTCGTACTTCATGACTTTGGCGATTGTCTTCATGCGGCTTCGCTCCCCGCGTCCGTGGCTTCGCGCATGAGCTGCGCGACCGCGCGCTCGAGGCTGATCTGCTTCGTACGCGCCGTGAGGTCGCGCAGCGGTCCGGCGAATCGCACTCGGCCGTCCAGCAGGAGGACGATGTCGTCGGCCAGCTCCTCCAGCTCGCTCATCACGTGGCTGGTGAGAATGAGCGTCTTCCCGCGCTCGCGCTCCTCGCGGATCTTGTCCTTGAGGACGCCGCTCGCGACGGGATCGAGGCCCGCCGTGGGCTCGTCGAGAACGAGCAGCGTCGGCGTGAAGAGAAAGGCGAGGACTGCGTTCACCTTCTGTCGCGTGCCGCCGGACAGGGTGCGCAGCGGCTTCGTGAGGTCGCCGCCGAGGCGGAATCTGTCGATGAGGTCGCGATCGAGCGTCGCGCCTGGCCCGCGGAGATCCACGAGCATCTCCACCAGCTCGGCGCCGGTGAGATTCTCGGGAAAGCGCGCGATCTGCGGCATGTAGCCGATCGCGGCCCGTGCACTGGGGTCGTCGCCGAGCGGCTGGCCGTCGAGCTCGATCAGGCCGCCATCGCGTCTCGTTAGGCCCAGTAGAATCTTGATGAGCGTAGTCTTACCGGCGCCGTTGGGGCCGAGGATGGCGGTGACGCGTCCACGCGCGATGGCGACCGAGACGTGCTGGAGCACGGGGAGCGTGCCGAAGCGCTTCGTCAGCCCATCGATGCGAAGAATCGGATCGATGACAATCATGGGAGGGGCCGCATCATCGGCGACCGATCGGCGAGCGCCTGCGGGGTGAGAGTTGGGATCGCGCGCTCCGCCGCGTCGAGCAGGGAGATGAAGACGCTGCGCAGGAGGATCAGCGACGGCTCGTTCGTCTGGACGAGCAGCGAGAAGAGCCGCACCGGATGAAAGGGCACGTCGCCGACGCCGTTGTGGTCGAGGTCGTAGCCTCGATAGGCATCCCAGTAGTTGCCGGCGAGCTCATTGGAGCTCTCGCGATTGTTCGTGGCGACGTCGAAGGTGTTGCCGATGAAATTGTTCGCCCGAAAGTGACCTTCGTCGGTGCTGGCGAGCAGCTTCACCGCCCAGCCATTGCGCCGGAACTCGTTATGCTCGGCGACGATGCGGTTGGCGCCGTCGGCGAGAAGGCCGACCGTGTTGCGGACGAACTGATTACGCTCGAGCCGGACGTCGTAGACTTCCTTGAGGAGGAGTCCATACGACGCGCTGCCCCAGTTCGACTCGAAGTGATTGCCGGTCATCGTGACCCGCTTCGTCATCATGACGGCGACGCCAGCGCTGTTCGCGCGAAAGACGTTGTCCACGTATCGGCAGTCGTCCGAGTACATGAAGTGCAGCCCGTAGCGGAGATTGTGCTCACTCGTGTTGCCGATCACCTCGCTCTCTCGCACGAACTCGAAATAGATCCCGTCGCGCTGACCGCTGATGCGGTTGCCCTCGATATGGATCCGGTTCGACGTCCAGAGGTGAATGCCGTTGCCCGCGGCAGCTTCGCTCGCACCGGCGCCAGTGATGACGTTGTTGGTGATGCGGCAGTCGCTCGCCGCCGCGAGATAGATCCCGAAGAACGCGCGCTCGATGCGATTGTCGCTGATGGTACAGCCGCGCGCCTTGGTGACTTTGAGCGCGGCGCGGTCCTCGACGAAGCTCGTGCCGACGTTGCGAAAGACGAAGCCACGCACGGTGACGTCGTCGGCAGTGATGGACATGATCTGGTGTGCGGACTGACCGTCGAGCACCGGCCATCCCTCGCCGACGAGCGTCACCTGCTTGTCGACTACGATCATCGGCTCGGCGTACGTTCCTGGCTCGACGCGAATGACGTCGCCCGCGTGCGCACGAGCGATCGCGGCCGCGACGGTGCTGCGCGGCGTGACGACGATCGTGTCGCGCGAGCCGCCGAGCGTCGTGAGCGCAACGAGGAGTGCGGAGATGATCACGCTATCACACCCCGAGCCGGTGAGTGCAGATCCCTCGTCGCTGCGCTCCTCGGGATGACAGGTGGGATCGCTTCGCTCTGAACGACAAGAGCGACAACACCCAGCGCGAACGCCGCGAGCGCGATGTACGCGCCTGCCGCTGGCCACGACGAGGCGGTGAAGTTCAGCAGTTGCTTCGTGCCAATGATCGGCGGCTGGTAGGTCATGCCGGGCACCTTGATCACCGCGTGCTCGAAATCGAGGTTGTGCCCGTAGTCGTATGACCAGCGCCAGAAGTCGACGAGCCCCGCCGCGCCGAAGGCCGCCAGGCCGCCGAGCCACGCGATAACGACGCCCCGCTTGCCAACGAGCGCGGCGCCCAGGCCGAGCGCGATCAATGCCGCGACCACGAGCGGGAAGTAGCGCAGCTCCGGGATGCCCTCCGGCTCGATTGCCTTCATCCCGATGTAGTGGTTGAGCTGGTTGATGGTGTTCAGATCGTTCGGCCGGTTCCCGACGACGGTCGTTAGGCGAATGCTCATCCCCAGTCCCTCGGGGTACTGCGGCGCGAAGAGCTGGATCGACCAGAGCGGCACGAAGTAGAGCGCTGCAAGGAGCACGGCGCCGATGGCGGTGAGGAGACGGGAACGCTTAGACATTGTGGCGATTGAGAGAGTGGGACGCGGGACGTAGGGCGCGGGACGAGGGTGCAAAGCCGCAGTTGTGCGCGCCCCGCGTCCCACGTCCCGCATCCCGCTTATTCGTGTCCGTGCTTCGTCGGCATGGTCTTCTCCAGCCGCCCGGTCTGCGTCAGCGCCTTGTCGCTGAGCTTCGCGATGAGCGGAACGCTTGTGCCGGCTGGTGAGACGCGGATGTAGCCCTGCATCTCCTGGTGCAATGCCGAGCAGAAGTCGGTGCAGTAGAACGGGAAGACGCCCACCCGCGTCGGCACCCACTTGATCGTGCGCGTCTCGCCGGGCGCGACGATCAGCTCGGAGTTGTTGTTCCCGAGCACCGCGAAGCCGTGCAGGATGTCCCAATCCTGCTCGACGTTCGTCACGTGGAAGTACACCGTGTCGCCGAGCTGCACGCCCTCGATGTTGTCGGGCGCGAAGTGGCTGCGGATCGCGAGCATCTTCACATCGACGCGTTTCCCCGCGCGGTTGATGCCGCCTTCGGCCTCCTTCATGATCTTGTACGGATTGGAATTCTGCGCGAGGCTGTAGAACTTCACCTGCTTGTCCTTGATCATGCTCGCCGGCAGCGCCTGCGCGTAATGCGGCTCGCCGATCGTCGGGAAATCGAGCAGGAGCTTCATCTTCTCGCCGCTGATGTCGATCAGCTGCGCGGCCTGCGCGAGCTCGGGACCCGTTGGCAGATAGCGATCTTTCGTGATCTTGTTCATCGCGATCAGATACTTGCCCCACGGCCGCTTCGTATCGCCGCCCGGAATCATCAGGTGGCCGATCGAGTAGTAGGTGGGAATGCGATCGACGATCTCCCAGGTGCCGAGCTTCCACTTCACGACCTCGGACGAGATGAACATCGACGTGTACGCGTAGCCCTTGCCGTCGAACTCGGTGTGCAGCGGCCCGAGCCCGGGATTCTTCACCTCGCCGGCGAGAATCGCGTTGTACTTGAGCACCGGAATGCCGTCGATCGTCGACTCGAATTCCTTGTCATTGATCGCCTTCTGCAGCTTGGCGAACGAGTGGACGGGAATGACGGTCGCGAGCTTGCCGCCGGCGACGATGTACTGACCCGTCGGATCGACGTCGACACCGTGCGGCGACTTCGGCGTCGGCAGGAAGTAGACGAGTCCGTCGCAGTCGCGTGGGTCGAGCATTGCGACCGACGTCTTCGTCTCGCTCGTCGCGATGCGAGAGTTCTCATCGATGAAGTTGTGCTTGTAGCTGCTCGGCGTTGTCTTCGCCTTGCCCGCGGCGACGCACTCCTCGGCGCGCTTCCAGTTCACGGCGGCGACGTAGTCCTTGTCGTTCTGCGACGCGTTCGCCTCGAGCTTCGTGTACGCCTGCTCGGAGTTGTACGACGTGAAGAAGAACCAGCCGTCGGACGGCCCCTTGCCGGCGTGGCCGAGGTCGTAGTCGTAGCCAGGCATGAGGATCTGGAAGGCGACTTCCATCTTCCCGGGCACGTCCGCCTTCACGAACGAGATCGTGCCGCGGAAGCTCTTCTTGTAATCGCTGATGGCGACGTCGGTGTTCGGTATCGGAACGCTGAAGCGCGTCGCCGAGACGACGAACCGCCCGTCGGGCGTGGTGAACGGCGCCGCGTGTCCACCGGCCGCGTTAGGAATCTCGATGATCTCGTCGGTCTCGAAGCGGGTCAGATCGACGCGGGCAATGCGGGGCGTGTTGTTGGCGTTGATGAAGATCCACTTGCCGTTAGGCATGCCGTCGGTCTGCGACAGCTCGGGATGGTGGGAATCGTCCCAGGGGACGAAGCCGTGGCTCGTCTGAAGCATCGGCTTGGTCTCCTCGCTGTAGCCCCACGCGTTCTCGGGATTCTGTGAGAAGACTGGAATCACCTTGAGGAGTCGACCGCTCGGAATCCCGTACACCGCGATCTGGCCGCTGAAGCCGCCGGAGAGGAAGGCGTAGTACTCGTCATACTGTCCTGGCGCGACGAAGACTTTCTGCGCGGCGTCGTTGGTGACTGCGGTCTTGACGCCGGGGTTGGTGGTGCGACAGGCGAAGAGCAGAGCACCGATGCCGACTACGGCGATGGCCGTCGGCAGCAACTTTTTGAGCGATGGTTTCATCGGACCCTCCGCGGGCGCGGATTGGGTGAGGGAGGCTGGGCGTTGGACGAGTGTGCGACTCTACCTCACGAGAGACTCGCGAGATGTACCGAAGCTCGTCCGAGAAATGCCGCCGACCCATCGGGGTCAACCTGATTTTTGTCAGGGAAAACCTTAGGGGCAGCTATCAGTTATCAGTCCATAGTTATCAGGGGGCTCGGAACGAAGCGTTGATGGGGGAGGAGCAGATTCCTCGTCGCTTCGCTCCTCGGAATGACAGCCACCCTGTCATCCCGAGCGCTAGCGAGGGATCTGCTTTTCATCCCATCAACGCTTCGTTCCAAACCCCCTGATAACTATGGACTGATAACTATGGACTGCAGTTGAGCTAATCTCCTCGCATGGCGATGAGCGGATCGACTCGCGCCGCGCGGCGGGCCGGGAGCCATCCGGCCGCGAGTGCGGCGCCGAGGAGCACGACGGTCACGATGGCGTACGTCGGCCCGTCCGTCGGCGCTATACCATATAGAAGGCCAGCAACGATCCGCGACCCGGCCACCGCGGCGGCAAGGCCGACAACGAGGCCGATGACCACCGCCACGATGCCGCGGCGAAGGACGCTCTGCACCACGGATCCGCGCTGCGCGCCTAACGCGATGCGAATGCCGATCTCGGCGCGGCGCTGCGTCACCGCGTACGCGATCACGCCGTAGACGCCGACGCACGCGAGGACCAGCGCGAGCGCGCCGAAGCTGCTGAGGATCCAGGCATGAAAGCGGGGTCGGACGACAGAGTCCGAGACCATCGACTCGAGCGCCACGGGAGTGCGCGTCGACAGCTCGGGATCGACGCGGTGGAAGGCGTCGCGGATGGGCGCCGCGAGCCTCGCGGGAGCCGCCGTCGTGCGCATCGCGATCCAGACCCCCGCGAACGGACTCTGCGCAAACGGCACGTACACGACCGGTCTGATTGGAGTCCCGACTCCCTCGTACACCGCGTCGTCGACGACACCGATGATAGTTCGTGGCACGTTCGAAAGCAGCAACTGATGCCCGAGTGGATCAGTGTTCGCGAAATGCCGCCGCGCGAGCTCGCGACTGATCACCACGACCGGGGCCGATGTCGCGTTGTCCCGCGTGTCGAACGCCCGACCGCGAATCAATCCGACGCCGAGTGCCTCGATGAAGCCGCTCGTGGTCGGGATGTAGATCGCGGTTGGTATGCGGCCCGGATCCGGCTGCGGCTCGCCGACGACGGTGAAGCCCTGGCCCTCCTGGATCCTCGATGGGGGCATGCTCGTGCTCGCGCCGGCAACGATCACCCCGGGAATCGTGCGCAGGTTCGCGAGCACCTGCTCGACCGCCTGGTTCTTCGACTCGGGCGTTGGGTACCGCGCCCCAACCACCGTCAGCTGCGTGACGACAACGCCATCCGGCTTGATGCCTAACGGTGACGACGTGAGCTCCGCGAAGCTGCGCAGCATGAGGCCCGCGCCAACGAGGATCACGACCGCGAACGCCACCTCGAGCATCATCAGCCAGGCGCGTGCGCGATTGCCATGTGCGCCAGTGCTCGCGCCCTTTCCCTGCGCGCGGAGCGTCGCGGGCACGTCGCGCTCGGAGCGGACGAGCGCGGGCGCCACACCGAAGAGCACGGCAGCGAGGAGCGACGCGCCGAACGCGAACCCGAGCGTCGAGAGATCGATCGAGACGGTCTCGAGCCGAGGGATGTCGGCGGGTGCGAGACCGAGTAGCACACGCATCGCGATGTACGCGAACGCGACGCCCGCGGCACCGCCGACCAGCCCGAGGAGCACGCTCTCCGTGGCGAGCTGCCGCGCGACGCGTCCACGATCGGCGCCTAACGCGCGACGGACCGCGAGCTCGCGTCCGCGCGACGCCATGCGCTCGAGCAGCAGGTGCGCGGCGTTCACGCACGCCAGCAGGAGGATGAGCGCCGCCGCGCCGAAGACGGTCCAGAGTCCGCGCGCGACGCCGCGGACAGCGTCGTCCTTAACCGACTGTACGTGAATGAGCATCCCGTTGGCCTCCGGAAACTCCTCGCCGATCCGCCGCTGGATGCCCCCGAGCTCGACCTCGGCCTGCTGCGCCGTGGCGCCCGGCGCGAGCCGCGCGAGGACCCGATAGCCGTGCAGCGATCGGCTCGTGAGCCACGGGTTCGTCGCGGCGTTAGGCATCGACATGATGGAGTACAGCGTGCCCCAGAGATCGATGTCGGGCGACGGGAAATGAAAGCCGGCCGGCATGACGCCAATGATCGTGTACGGCTGATGGGTCATGATGATCTGCTTGCCGATCACGTCATTGGCGCCGCCGAAGTGTTCCTTCCACAACCGGTAGCTGATGGTGACGACGGGCGCGCCCTCCTCATCGGCGCGCGGCAGTCGGCCGAGCAGGGGCGTCGCGCCGAGGATGTCGTAAAGGGTGCGGGTCGCTTGAATGGCGCGCGCGCCGTAGTCGCCGTCGCTGCTCGTGATGTCGAAGCGATTGAAGCCATAGCCGGCGATGCCCGTGACTGATTTCGCCTGCCGCTCCCAGTCGCGAAGATCGGGAAGCGATGCCGGATTGCGGTCGGATGGTGTGCCGACGGGACCGGTCCAGACGGAGATCAGCCGCTCGGCGTTGCGGTAGGGGAGCGGGCGGAGGAGCACGGCGTTCACGATGCTGAAGACGGCGGTGTTGGCGCCGATGCCTAACGCGAGTGTGAGCACGACGGCGGCGGTGAAGCCGCGGTCGCGCCGGAGGACGCGGGCCGCGTACCGGAGGTCGTGCAAAAGATCGTCGGCGAGTCCCAGGCTCCACATGGCGCGAGTGTCCTCTTTGTAATAGGTGACGTTGCCGATGGTGCGATCGGTGTCGCCGTCGCGCTCGAGCAGCGCGCGGTGATAGCGGAGCTCCTCGTCCAGCTCCGCGGTGAGATGGTCGCGATGGAGCCGGTCGCGGAACCGCGCGAGCAGCTCGCGGAGTCGCATCGTCATACCGAGCGGAGCACGCGTCGAATGGCGTCGAAGACTTCGGCGAAGCTCGCTTCCTCGATGCCGAGCTGCTTGCGGCCCGCGGCGGTGATGGTGTAGTAGCGCGCGCGCTGGTTGTTGGGCGTCTTGCGCCACTCCGCCTCGACCCATCCTCGTTGTCGGAGTCGCTGGAGCGCGGGGTAGAGCGATCCTTCGTCGATCTGCAGTACCTCGCGCGACCATTCCTTGATGTGCGACGCGACGCCGTAGCCGTGCTGTGGTCCGGCCGTGAGCGTCTTGAGGATGAGCAGGTCGAGCGTGCCAGGGACGATGCTCTGCTTGCGCGAGGCCATAGAACGCTAAGGGGATAGATTGTCTATCCCATTATATGTTGCTTGTATCGTCGCGTCCAGTGGGGGGGGCGGACTTACCTCGCCGCGGGTTCGGGCTCCTCAGCGTACGCGTAACCCATCGTCGCGAGGCGCTTGCCGGACATGTCGTACGCGAATGCGGGCATGTCGCTCACGCCAGTCGCGTCGATCCACGTGTTATAGAACTGGAACAACGCGCAAACCGTGATCGCGTCGTACAGCGCTTCGTCGGTCCACCCCGCGTCACGCGCGCGCGCGAGATCGTCGGCGGTGATCGACGTCGAGTCCTCGACTACCTTGGCGATCAACGCGAAGAGCGCGCGCTCGGCGTCGGAGATCGGCGCCGAGGTATAGTCCTCGAGGACCGCCGAGACGAGCTCGCGGCTGCCTAACAACTCCGCCGCGACCGCGGCGTGGGAGCCGATTCAGAACGGGCAGTCGTTCCGGCGCGAGGTGAAGGCCGCGATCAGCTCGCGCTGACCCGGCGACAACGGCGACGGTCCGCGCATCACGCCGTGCGTGAAACGCGCGAGATGGTCGGTGCGGTCGGTCTTGAACGCGAAGAGGTGCTGGATCTGCGGGATGGGAATGTCCGCGGCGCGGAGCCGCGCCATCATCTCGCCGCGGCTGCCCGCCGCGGGGAACGACTCGACCTCGGGAAGGAACATCGGATGCATGCGAACGACCTTGTTGGCGTCGACCCGGCTACGCTATCGGCGGTGCATTCGGGTGTCCAGAGTCAGCCCGGTCCTCTCGCGACGACAGCGGGGCTCCTGCCAGACCGAAGGTCGCAATCGCCGAGATCGCGCCCAATCCCGCCCCAACGAGCGCGATACCGAGCCATTCCCGGATGGGCAGTGACTCGCCGGCCTGCATCCGGTACTTCAGGATCAGTCCTCCAAATACGACCGGGAGCACCACTCCGGCGAGGCTACCGAAGGCCGCAACCTTCAGTATGCCGAGCCGTTCGCGCACTCTTCGGCCAAGCGTGGTGAGGATGAGCGAAAAGAAGAAACCGTTCACGGCGCCGATCACTGCCCAGATAAGGGCCCACGCCCACATCCGGCCGATGATCTGCGCCAGCGTCCACGAAACGTTCAGCGTCCTCGCGAAGCGCAGGTATTGCGAGAGAGCGACCAGAAATCCGCCCGCTGTCCATGCGATCGCCCAGGCGAACGCGATGACGAGTGCAGCGCGAGCGCGTCGAAGCAACGCCATGAGACCTCCTACGCGAATCCTTGCGCGCCGACAATCTCCGTCGTCGGCCGAGCGGCGGGAGCGCGGCGGGCAAGCATAACGAGAATACCCGCGACGAAGACCGCGAGCGCGATGTACTGCGCGACGCTGAGTACCGAGATCCTATCGTCCTTGATGCGGAGGAACTCGACCGCGAATCGCTCGATGCCGGCGAGCACCCCGTACACGCCGAACAGCCAGCCATCGGCGTGGGTGTGTCGCCGCAGTCGCCAGAGGATGCCGAACATCGCGAGTCCAAGTGCGACCTCGATGAGCTGAGTGGGGATGACGCTCACCACTGTTCGTGGATCCATCGAGACCGGGAATGCCGCGTGGAAGACGTTTCGCATGCTCTCCACCGTGGTCGGCGGAATGCCCTGCGGAAAGCGGACGGCGAGCGGCCCCTCGTACCACTTGCCATAGTCGTCGCCGACGGCCCAGCAGCCCGTGCGTCCAACGGCGTAGCCGGCTGCGATCGCAATCCCGCCGACATCTGCGTAGCGCGCAAAGTTGAGCTTCCGCACGCGAATCGTGACCCAGCACGCGATCACCGCGCCAATGAAGCCGCCCCAGTAAACGAAGCCGCCGCGCGACATGAGCGTCCGCACATCATGCGTGATGAACGCGACGTAATAGAGCTTCCCACCGAGCAGTGTCCCGACGACCGCGGCGAAGAGCACGTCCGCGACGTGGTCGGCTTCAAAGGCGTAGCCACGCCGCCGCAGCTCGCGCTCCGAGACGACCTGCGCGATGACAAACGCCATCAACACCGCGATCCCGAATCCGGACAGCTCGAACTGCAGCGACCCGAGGTGAATGGGTATCGTGAACGGGTGAACGACGATGGGATGGTTCATGCTGTGGGCAGCTGGCTCGGGCTCCTGACGGACATACCATCTTATAGTGCGACGGCCTTTCACAGCTACCATGCGCGTCGAAGCTCTGCTCGGAAGCAACGATGATCCGCCCCCGACCTACCTCTGGCCGCGCTGGCTCTTTCTCCGCGGCCTCGGTCTCGTCTTCTTTTCGGCATTCTACGCGCTCGCGTTCCAGATCCACGGGCTCATCGGCCAACGAGGGATCCTCCCCGCCGGCGAGTACCTCGGCAACGTCCATCGCGTGCTCGGCATCGTCGAGGCGCTCTGGTACGCGCCGACTCTCTTCTGGCTCGGCGCCGGTGACCGGGCACTCACGATCGTCGTTGCTGCGGGGATCCTCGCGTCGCTCCTCCTTACGCTGAACATCTGGCCTCGCCTAACGACGATCGCGTGCACGCTGCTCTTTCTCTCCTGCGTCGCCGCGCTCCAGGATTTCTCGTCCTATCAGTCCGACAGCATGCTCCTCGAGGCAGGCTTCATCGCCTGCTGGTTCGCGCCGCGCGGCCTCCGACCCGGGCTCGGCGCGCCGGATCCGCCGTCGCCTCTGAGCCTCTTCATGCTTCGCTGGGAGTGGTTCCGGATCTACTTCGAGTCCGGGATCGTGAAGCTCGCGAGCGGCGATCCGCACTGGCGCAATCTCACGG
>JAJKIR010000085.1 GCA_021154325.1 Gemmatimonas sp. | reverse complement strand
TCGTACTGGATCTCCACGTCGCGATCACGGACCTGAACCTGGTTAGGCAACACCGAGTACCGGGCACGAGTCGCCGCCGGAACGAGCGCCTCGAGCTCCGCCGTGAGATCCAGATTCGTATGCTTGAAATCGGTGAGCGAGGTGATATCGCGGAGACGTGCCTCGTACAACGCCGTCAGCTCGCCGAGGCCAAGCTTCGGCGTCTCTCCGCCCGACCGGCGCCACGCCTCGCGAATCTCGTCTATCAGCGGCTGATTGCGTTTCACCGCGACGTGGCGTGCCTCGCCGCGGGCCATCGCCTCCGCGATGAGATGCCGCGCCTGCTCCTGAAGCTCGTTTGGGAAGTCATCAACGGCTTCGATCTCCGTCCCGAGATCGAAGCCGAAGTACTCCACTCGTCGGCGCAGCGCGAGCGGCGCGCGCTTCCGCTCGGCATCGAACACCAGCTGCGGCTCACCGGCCCGCGCATAACGACGCACGAGATCCATCGGGATCTGGGTTCCTTCGATCGACGCCCGTGGGATGCCCATCTTGTCGGCGAAGTAGCGGATGTCGCCAGTGATCGCGCCCCAGCTTCCGCAGACACTGTTCTTCGCGACCCGCGCCTCCTCGCCGCTCGCCGTCTCCTCGTCGATCACGAGCTCGAACGGCATGTACTCCGCGAGCAGCTGCTGGAACGCGCGCAGCTCGCCATCCCCTGCATTCGTCATCGTCTGCGGCAGCGGAAGCCCGATCGCGCGATAGACGCTCGCCATCCCGAGTGCCGCATCTTCGACTGCCTTCACGAGGACGCCACGTCGCGTGGCCCACTCGTCGATCTCCCGCTCCTCGAACAGGTGGCGTGGCAGTCCGTACACCTCGCCGAGGTGACCCGCGCTCTGGTATGCCTCGGCGTAGAGATTGTAGGCCGTGAGGTGATCGCTGCCGGGGACGATCACACCGTCCAGATCCCGCTCCTCACGCGTCATCCGGTGCAGCGACTCGATCGCGCTCATCACCGCGAGGTACGGCAGCAGCGCGTCGTCGGCGAGGACGAGCAGCTCCGCCCACGGCCGCTCCACCGGCATCGCTTCGACCTTTCGGCCATACAGCGTGAGCCGGCCATTCTCCACGATGCCGCGGCGCTCGAGGAGCGCCAGCGCGCGCCGGTACGCCTGCTTGTCGAGCGGCACCGGCAGCTCCAGCTCGTCCGCGCGGACGCCTAACGCGGCGCAGGTGATCGCCACTCGCTCCGAATCGCCCCCGAGCTGGAACTCGGGCGCGGTCGGGCGCAGCCGCTCGAAATCGATCTCGCGGTCCGAGAGGATGAACACCCGTCCGCCTTCCACCCGGCCGTGTACGCGTCCGGCCATCTGCAGGATCTCGTTCGCGCCGAGATGCTCCTGTGTCAGCACGTTCCGGCCGCGGTTCACCTCGTTGTAGAACCGCACGTCGTCGATCACGACCGTATCCAGGCCACGCACGTTCAGGGCGCTCTGGCCCGCCGCCGTCATCGCGAGGAAATACGGCTTCTTCTCTCCCCCTTCGAGAAAGGGACGGATGATGCGAATCGGCTCGCCACCATGGTAGTACGCGGTGTTCACGCGCGGTGCGTTGATCTCCACGTGCTCCGCGGCCGCCTCCACGCCGCGCCGCGTCGGGACGAACATCGCGATCCCCCGCCGCTGCCGCACGACCTGCTGCAGAAAGCGATCGTCGAGGAACTCGATCGGCTCCTTGTCGACGACGCGGACCGAGGCCGCTTTCTTCTCGTCGAAGTCCACGACCTCGAGCACATCGGCCGAGTTGAGATACCGCCGGTAAAAAGTCGGATCCACGGTCGCCGACAGCCAGATGAACCGGCAGCCGACCCGCTTGCCTAACGCGAGGCACAGCTCCAGCTCGGCCGACGTCTGATGGATCTCGTCGACGATGAGGGTGTCGGACACGAGGATGTCGCCATCCTCGAACCAGCGCCGCGCGATGCCCGTTGTGACGATGATGACGTTCCACGTCGGCGTTTCCGGAGTCGCCTCGCGCTCGCGATTCACGACGCCGACCTTGAGCTCCGTGCGGAGGATCTCTTCAGCGATCGGCCGGATCGCCAGCGTCTTCCCCGTCCCGGTTCCTGCGACGATGCCGAAGCCTCGCCCACTCCGCGCGAGCTCGCGGACGCGATCGCCGTGCTGACGTTCGAGGAAGGTCTCGATGTGCAGACCGAGCGCGAGCTCGATGGTTTCGCAGGCGGCGCGAGTTGGCGCGATGACGATGACGCGGCCCGAGGCCGGCTCGAGCTGCACGAAAGCGTCGCGATCGGGCGGAAGCCCGTATCGATCCTGAATCGAGCGCGTCACGGACGCGGAAGGTGCAAGGTTGGCGCCCAAATGAAAAGCCCGCTCGATGAGCGGGCTCTCGTTCGCACTATGGTCGACGCGGCGGCGGCGGCGGCGGTTGCGTGAAGCTTTTCACGAATGGTGGCGGATTCTTTTTCTTGTCACCCTTCTCGCCCTTGGCGTAATCGTCGCCGAAGATCACGCGCCCATTCTGCGGTTTGTTCTTCACTGCCGTCGAGCAATCGGTGGGTGCGGGCTGCTGACCTGCCGGCACGTCGTCGAGCCAGATGCGGCACATACCCGCGGGCGGCCGACTTTCCGCCGGAATTGTCGCAGGCTTCTTGTCACCGCGCCCCTGCGCGCCAGCGACATGCGCAGGCGCGAGCGCCGCGGCGCCCAGAAAAGCCAGAGTTATCGTGAGTCGCTTCATCTCTCCTCCATCGACACCGACAGCGGTGCCCATCTTACTCGAGCACGGCCAGTGCCACACCGCAGACCCAGCAGCGGCAGCGTAAATATAAGCCCCGCAGGGAGTTACGTTTTCGGTCCATTTGCACGCCCGCGAATCGTGTCCGTACCGCGGGAATCGCCTGTCACCTCACCCGGACTTGGACTCTTTACGCCCGCCTGACGATACTCGGCACCACTTGCAATGATCCACCACTCCAGGCCGCCTGTCATCGGCCGCCGCCCAGGAGCTTCAGCACCTCTCCCGGCTTGGCGTGACGTCCCAGCCTCGACTTCTCGAAGATCGGCACGCCATCACGTAGAACCTCGAATCGGCCGCCACGCGAGGGAATCAGCTTCACCTCTTCGCCGGGCAGCGCATCCCGAATCTCCGCCGCCAGACTGGCGGCGCGGGGCTCGTAGCTTCAGACCGTGCAGTACTCGATGGTGATCATCTCGGCTCATCGTCGGGGTAATTAGCGAATGCTCACTGCTCGCGCTGGCCACCGTCGGTTGCCACCCGCGGCGGTGCCTCGTTGATGTCGAGCGAATTCCAGTTCGCGAGCGCATTCAGCACCATGGCGTAGCTGCCTTGCGTCTCGTAGCGCCACATCGGCCGGATGCCGAAGAGCACCACGTGGCCGCGGCCTAACGGAGCGTCCACAACGGCCGCTCGCCCTGCCATTTCCGAGCCGTTGTCGAGGAGACCGGACACGAGCAGCGAGTCCACGGTCGTGCCAAATCGCAGGATCACCCGCGGCCGCTGCGCCGCCGTCTGCCGCGCGAGCGCCGGATCGGGACGATTCTGCGCGACCGACAGGCTCCGCTCCTCGTCGCCGGGGCCACCACCGCCTTCACCGCCCCCGCGGCCACTCGCGACCGAGAAGAGTGGAGCGGTGTTGAAGTACACCGGAACGACACCCCGCTCATAGCCGTAGAGGATCGGGCTCGAGTGCGTCACCGCTTCAGCGCGGAAAATTGCCCCGCGTGCCAGCAAGCGAGGCGTGGCGACAACGTTCACCAGGGGCGTGAAGCCGAAATCGATTGGAAGTCGACTCGTGTTCCCTTCCACCACCAGCAAGCCGCCGCGCTCGACGAAACGCCGCAACGCGGCCAGACCATCGAGCCCGAGCTCGGGCCGGATATCATCAGTCGAATCGATCTTGCCGAGGTTCGGCGTGAGCGCAGTGCTCTTCCACGGCACTGCCGGACCGATCATAGGCCTGCCGTTCACCATGGCTGTACTCGGCCCGCTCACGTGCGGAAAGAGCACGACGTCGAACCGATCGAGCAGCCCCGGTTCCTTGAGCCGCTGTGTCGACATGTAGGTGAACGGAACGCCCATCTCCTCGAGGGCGTGACGCACCCACCCTTCGTTCTGCGTCTCGATCCATGTATGGATGAACGCGACACGCGGCAGCTGGACCACGTGCGACCGAACGTTGGGTGCCGCCGCGGCGGCAGCTGCCCGCATGCCGAGCTGTGTGATCGCCTGACGCACGGCCGGCGAGTTGTCGATGAAGTACGTACCGGCTGGATACGTGGTGCCGCTCACCGCAAAGGCGGTGTCCGCCACGGAGAGCTTCGCCGCGCCCACCTTCCATGGAAGCACGGCCGATCGCCAATCTCCAGCGTGCGCGACGATCAACGTGCCGCCGTTGCCCGCAACCGTACCCCCCACCCGAGCATCGTCCTTGAGTAGCTGCATCGGCTTGGTTAGCACATTCGAATCGGCAATCGTGTACACCGTCACATGCCGCAGCTGGTCGAGCGACCAACCCGTGTCGTCGTAAGGGGAAGGATCGTCAGGACGGAACCGCTGCACTGCCAGCACCGTGCGAATGAGTGCGGTGTACGGCTGATCCATTCGGACAACCCAGTCGCCGGCACTGACATTCACCTGATGGCCCGCGCGTGAGCTGTCGGCGCGCGCAGTCGAGTCATTGCCTCGGCCGCCCCGACCACCCCGTCCAGCGGCGGCTCCTGCACCCGCGGCTGCCGCGCCGGCGGACGCAATCAAGCCACGCTCTACGACGGCCGGCATGTCGCGCGCTGTGAACGCCGCGCTCGCGACCTGAACTTCTGTTCCAACCTTGCGGAAGTAGTTCACGAGATCCGCCGCTTCCGCCGCGTGCCGCTGATCATGCGGGATCACGAACGCATACGGCGCGGACGACTTTCCGCGATCCACCATTCGTGTCGCCTTGAGCGCGAAGTCCTCCATGAACGTGTCGCGGTTATCCGCGACATACTTGAGAGCGACGAGCACGCCCGATTGCTGATAATTGATGTTGCTGCGGATACACCACTTGATCCCGTTCACCGGCGGGTTCGGCCGGTACCACTCCTTCGCTGTCGACGCTGCCGGCAGGTTCACAATCTGGCAGTCGGCGCCGCCGGACGTGTACGTCTCATAGAACTTGCCCATCGAGTTCCGGAACTGCGCGATGCCCAACATGTAGTTAGGCGCCCAGCCGTCGTAGAATCCGTGCGTCCACACGCCGGGCAGTCCGCGCTTCGTGAGCTCGTTCACCTCCTGGTAGGCCAGCGTGTGCCACTCGCCCACGGTGATTGGGTCGAACTCGTCGTTGTATGGCCCGGTCCCCGTGCTCGTATAGAGAAACGGCACCGACTCGTGCAGATCGTGCATGATCGTGGGGCGCCAGTGCAGGAAGCCGGTGTTCATGTTCTGGGTGAGCTTGATGCTCATCATCAGGCCATCGCGGTTGTTGTCGTGCGCGATGTACTTTCCCCAGTAGACGGTCGGAATGCCGCCACGTCCGAGCTTCAGCTGCTTCTCCTCTTCGATGATGTCGATGATCCGATTGCGTCCGTCGACTTCGGTCGCCGGCGTGATGAGCGTGATGACATTGTTTCGAATCTTCTGAACGTACGGACTCTCCTCCACGGCCAGCCGGTAGAGCAGCTCCATCAGCATCTCCGGGCTCCCGGTTTCCGGGGCGTGAATCGTTCCCGTGAGCCAGTACATCGGCTTGGCGTCGCGGATCAGCCGCGTGCGCTCCGCGTCGGATACGCCCCGGGGATCGGCCAGCCGCGCTGCCATGCTGCGGTAGTCGTCGAGCCGCTTGATGGTATTCTCGTCAGCGACGGCGGCGATGATCATCTCGCGCCCTTCCTCGCTCATCCCGAGCGAGAAGACCTTCACTCGCGGCGAGGCCGCCTCCACCGCGCGGAAGTACCGGTTCAGCTCCTCCGTGCGCGACAATCGGCCAATGGTCCCGGGCACGTAGCCGAGCACCTTCAGCGGCGTCGGCACCGTACTCGACGCGGGAAGATGATCGACGAGCTCTGTCGTGAACTTCCACCGCGGATCGGTCGGCGTCAGCTCACGAATCTTGGCCGTGTATTCGGCGTCGTTGGCTTGCTGCGCAATCAGCGATCCGGTTCGCGAAGCGGCGATCACTGCCGCTCCGAGGATCACACCGCGCCAGCGCCGGAGGGAATGCATGCTGGGTCTCAGTTGAGGAGGAGAGGATGACGACACTAGACGCGGCGGCCCGGCGTCGCAAGCGGCGCCCCGAAGTGCATTCATTTCGGCGGTAGCGGCACGTTGGCCCCTGCGGCGAGGTGGGCGAGCAGCGTATCCTGGCGCGCGACGACGCCGCGGAGCGAGTCGACCTGATTCTGAAGCACCGCGTAGTCCTGCCGGAGCGCGCTCATCTCCGTCCCGACCTGCATCATCGCCTCGGCGATATTCGCCTCGGCGCGCGGATCGCGGCAGGAGCTGAGCAGTACAGCGGCGAGCAGTACACCGACGAGCAGCACACGAACCGATCGCATGTGGCCTCGACAGAGGGTGAACTGTGAGATCGCGCCATCCGGCGATCGAATGATGGTATCAGGGGTCGGAGGGAGACCTAACGTCCGCGCATGATATGCGCTTTCGCGACGCGTCGCAGGCGCCGCGTCGAGGATGCTACGCGAGCTGCAGGCTTCACGTTGCCCGAGCTGCTTGTCGTACTTCTGCTCGTCTCTATCGTGCTCGGCTTCGCCTTCGTCCGGCTCGGCGCGGCCGCGGATCGCGCCGCCGTCCGCGCCGCGGTGAGCGAGGCCGCGTCGGTGTTCCTCAGCGCGCGTAATGCCGCGATCTACCGCCGTGCTCCTGTCGCGGTTCGCATCGATACGCTCTCGGGGTTACTGCTCACCCGCGCTGACACCCTCGTTCTGCGGCGTCGAGATCTTCGCGCCTTCGGCGTCCGCCTCTCCGCGTCCCGAGACTCCATGGCCTTCGATGGACGCGGACTCGGAGTGGGAGCAGCGAATCTCAGCCTGGTCGTGCGTCGCGGTAAGGCGGTGGATACACTCTTTTTGTCTCGCCTCGGCCGGGTTCGATACTGATGTGAGTGACTGGTGGCTGGTGCTAGGTCCTAGGTGCTAGGTGCTAGGTGCTAGGTGCTAAATGAGCGCCTCGTTCCGAATCACTCGCCACCCGCCACTCGCGACCAGCCACCAATCACCAATCACCAATCACCACAGGGCACCCGGCTGGCCCGAAAAGCGAACGCGCCACAATTTGCGTTGAAGACAGACGGTTGCGTGATGTACATCACCGTAAGTGGCCGACCGCGGGCTCATCGGATAAACGGCTGATGTGACGCACCCGCCAAGGGGGTGGGTTATAGCAAAAGACATGAGCGACGATGCCGCCGACGTGCAGCGCGTGCTGTCTGGCGACGTTGATGCATATGCGAAGCTCGTCGATCGGTACTACGATCGGTGCGCGCGCTTTGCGATACGGATGCTGGGCAACCGCGACGACGCGGAGGATGCATTGCAGTCCACCTTCCTTCGCGCCTATCGGGCGTTGGGACGGTATCAGGAGCGGGATCGCTTCAGTGCGTGGCTGTACCGGATTCTCGTCAATCAGTGCCGTAGCATTGCCGCGCGGCGATCGCATCGCGAACGTGTCTTTGTGCGCGAAGAAGCGCTCCTGCTGAATGCGCCTGACAAACGGCCGGCCTGGTCGGGCGAAGACGAAGAATTTGTTCAGCGTGTACTAAACGAGTTGGACCCGCTATTGCGCGAGGCATTTCTCCTCAAGTACATCGAGGAGCTGAGCTACGAGGAGATGGCGGCACTCACGGGCGCGGGCGTCTCCGCGCTCAAGATGCGGGTCAAGCGCGCGTGCGATAAGCTGCGCGATCGGTGGGAGCGAATTCGGGATGACTGAGTCTGATCCGTATGTTGACTGGATAGCGCGCGAGGCCAAACGCGCGGTCGCCGTCGATCCGATGGCGGTCGAGCGCGTCATGGCGCGTGTTCGTCAGGAGCCGCTGCCGGTGCGGCGCTCGGCACGCTGGCGGTGGCTCGTCGCCCCGCGCGCTCTGCCACTCTCGCCGCTGGTCGGTGCCGCGCTCGCCGCGGGCCTCATCGGCATCGGCGTTTTCTTCGGACATAACATCGATCGGGGCGGTCGGAATCGGACCGG
This sequence comes from Gemmatimonas sp., assembly GCA_021154325.1. Taxonomy (GTDB): domain Bacteria; phylum Gemmatimonadota; class Gemmatimonadetes; order Gemmatimonadales; family Gemmatimonadaceae; genus AG2. The sequence continues at coordinate 22,739 of JAJKIR010000085.1, read as the reverse complement.
AGGGCCTGAGGCCTTTGCTGACAACAGCCCCCGCTCGCCCTCTTCCGACTCGGTTCGCGTCATCAAGTTCGTCCTCGTGGCGCCGCACGCGGCCACGGTCGCCGTCGTTGGCGACTTCAACAACTGGGACGCACAGGCAACACCGATGACGCGCACTCCCACAGGGGGAACGTGGAGCGTCGCCCTGAAGCTTCCCGCGGGTCGGCACGTGTACGCGTTTGTCGTCAACGGCGCGAATGGCACCTCCCAGTGGGTCGCTGATCCGACAGCCCCGCTGGCCCCCGAGGACGGTCTCGGTGCGCCCAACTCGGTCGTCCTCGTTGGAGGATCCGCGTCGTGAAGGTCGTGAGCTCGAGAAGGTCCCATCTCATTGCGGGAGCCATCACCGCGCTCGCGGCGGCGATGCACCCATTGGCGCTCCTCGCACAGGATCCCGACCCCCTGTCCCGACTCGACCCGAACACCCGCTTCTCAGTCGAGGTCATCATTGATTCGGCGCGGGTCGCCGGCGTACCGACGCGGCCGCTCCTGCTCAAGGCGCTGGAAGGAGCCGCCAAGCATGCGCCGAATGGTCGGGTCATCGCGGCCGTCCGATCGGTCTTCCACGCCGAGCTCGATGTCCGAGTCGCTCTTGGCTCCGCGCTCGACGAGTCCGAGTGGACCTCCGCTGTATCGGCGCTGCAGTCCGGCGTACCGCTCGAAGCGCTCGCCAAATTTCGCGGCGATCACTCCGGCAAGCCGTTCACCAGAGCCCTGGTGGTGATGACTGATCTCATCCAGCGCGGCGTGCCGGTCAATGAGGCGTCCTCGGCCATAATGCAGCTGTGGCAGAGGGGGGCGGGTGACGGCGACTTCTATGGGTTGTGGAAGAACGTCGAACAGGACATACTTTCAGGGCAGAATCCGGGAACCGCGCTTCAGCAACGGGTGCGCGACTACCCCGGTCGTGTGACGCCCGGAAGCAAGATACCGCCAGCGTCCCAGGAGCCTGAGAACTCGAGCTCGTAAATCATGACCGAGCCGAAGGCCGCCATCGCCGCGCTCACGTTCGTGCTGCTCGCCCCGCAAGGAGCGCTGGCACAGGTCGCGTCGAAGTTGCAGGCCGGCTCGATCACGACACAGCAAGATGGCGAGATGCCGGCGAGCGTCTTCAGCGTCGCTCCCGGAATTCGTGTCGATCTTCCCTATCTCGCGCTTGCGGCTCACGGCTCGGCGTGGCTCACCGGGCAGCAGTGGCAGATCGCCGACGGCACCCTCTCCGGCACACTGCTCACCCCTACGATCAATCATTTCCGCGCCGAGGTGATCGGCAACGCCAGCCGCGCGTTCTTCGATCAATCACTCGCGAACGATCAGTTCGATGCGCAGGCCCGATTGCATATGCTGTTCGCGCAGAACGGCGGCATATGGGTCGGCGGCGGCGTGGCCCGGCCGTGGCGCATCGCCGTCGTCTCCGCCGTGGATGTCACAGGTGGGGGCGCATGGACGCGCGTCGGGGACGCGACGTTCAGCGGCACGTACACGAATTTCTTCTTTACTAAAGTCGCTGCGAGCCGCGATTCATCCGGTACTACGCAGACATGCGGCACGCGCAACGAGCCGCTCTCGCTCGCCGGATCCACGGGCTCCTCGCTCTCGAGCTCTTCGACGGCGACGGCCACTGATTGCCGACGGCAGTCCCGCTTCAGTGACATCGAGGGCTCGGTCAACTGGGCGTATGGCTGGCTCGAGCTCACCGGCCAGGCGGGCTATCGCTTTGGCGACTCCTACGACGTGACGCCGGATTCTCGTCGGTGGGCTGCCGGTACCGCCGTTCTCTGGGTAACGAGTCGCGTCGCCGCGGTAATGGGCGGTGGTCGCATCCCAGCAAATCCGTCGCGCGGTCTGCCTGCTCGCAATTACGCGAACTTCGGCTTGATGCTGTCGTACTCGTCCATCCCGCGCACGACGGTGCCCGTCGCGCCAATGACGATCGCCGCGGTCAAGGCTTTCGAGGTCCGGCCCCTGGCGAGCGGGACGCAGAAGATCACGGTCCGTGTCGGCGGCGTCGAGACGGTCGAGGTGATGGGTGATTTCAGCGACTGGATGCCGCTCGTCCTGATGCGGCGCGGCCGCGACCTCTGGGATATCACTCTTCCGGTGACGACCGGCGTCCACGAGATCAATCTGCGACTCGACGGCGGTCAGTGGCTGGCGCCGCCGGGACTGCCCACGCGGCGCGACAGCTTCAACGGCGACGTCGGATTGCTCGTCGTTCCATAGACTGACGGGCGACGCCGAGTTCAGTCCGCGGCGACCGTCCCGAAGTCGAAGCCCGGAACCGAAATACGCGGGATCTCCTGTCCGATGATGCGCTCGATCGTGCGCACCATCGCGATCTCGTCGGGCGACATGAAGGTGAACGCGTCACCCTCGCTCGCGGCGCGCCCCGTGCGGCCGATCCGGTGCACGTAGTCCTCGGCCTGCTGCGGCACGTCGTAATTGATGACGTGGGTGATGCCCGAGATGTCGAGGCCCCGCTGGGCGATGTCCGTCGCGACGAGCACTCGCGTCCGCCCGGACTTGAAGTCCTCGAGCGCCCGCGTGCGCTGCGGCTGCGACTTGTCGGCGTGCATGGCGGCGGCCGGGATGCCCTCGCGCTCCAGATGCCTAACGACTCGATCCGCGCCGTGCTTCGTTCTCGTGAACACGAGCACCGATTCCATCGCTTCGCGCTTCAGCAGATCGGCGAGGAGCGCGCTCTTGCGGTCTCGCGGCACCGGATAGACGTAGTGCTTCACCGTATTCGCGGCCGCTGACCGCCGGCCCACCTGCACGACGATCGGCGTGCGAAGGTACTTGCGGGCGAGCGCCTCGACCTCCGGCGGCATCGTCGCGCTGAAGAGCAGGGTTTGCCGGTAAGGCGGAACGCCGCTCACGATACGGTTGATCTGCGGCGCGAATCCCATGTCGAGCATGCGATCCGCTTCGTCGAGCACCAGCACCTCGAGATCATCGAAGACGACGTTCTGCCGCTCGAGATGATCGATCAATCGCCCTGGCGTCGCCACGACGACGTCGACACCGCCGCGCAGCTGCTTCTCCTGCGGATCGAGCGGGACGCCACCATACACCGACGCGACCGCGAGCGGTGCGTGGAGAGCGTACTTCCTGAAGCTGCTCTCGACCTGCACGCAGAGCTCACGCGTCGGCGTGAGAATGAGAACTCGCGTGCGCCGTGGACCACCCACCAGCCGCTCGATGATCGGGAGCGTGAACGCCGCGGTCTTGCCAGTTCCGGTTTGCGCGAGGCCCATCACGTCCCGCCCCCGGAGGATGAGCGGAATGGCTTCTCGTTGGATCGGGGTGGGCTCGACATAACCCGCATCGCGAACCGCGTCGAGCACCGCCCCGGTGAGTCCGAGGGCGGCGAAGTCGCCGCCCGATTCCGTCGATTCTGCTTCCGTTGTACTCGATGCCATGTAATCGCTGCTTGTGATCCGCTGAATTTACACCTGGTTCAGAAAACTCAGAACCATGCGATTGAATTCCTCCGCGCACTCCTCGATCCCCAGGTGACCCGCTCCCTCAAGGGTCAGGACTGTGCCACCACCGATTGCCTTTGCGGGCACTTCCGCCCCGCGAATGAGACGATCCGCGGTACTCAGCATCACCAGGGTGCGGCACTTGATCGAGGCGAGACGCGCCGGTGCGATCGGCGCCCAGTCGAATTCCTCGAGGAGCGCTCGCGCGGCCCGATAGTAGTCTGGAAACTGTGACGGAGCCCAGTACTCGTCGATGTCGCGATCGGTCACCCGACTCGGTTTTCCATAGGTCGAGCGGAGCAGGACGTTGGTGAGCCAGCGCGGCGTGAGGTAGCGAGCAAAGCGATCGGTGAACCGCGGTGTGAGGAGATGGCCGATCGCCGGCAGCCGGATCCTCGTTAGGCCGACTGGCGCCGCGAGCACGAGTCGCCGGATTCGCTCCGGATGGGTGAGCGCGAAATGGAGCGCCACTCCCCCGCCGAGCGAGTGCCCGAGCAGATCGGCGCGTTCGAGAGCAGCGGCATCCATGAAGTCGCGAAGATCGTCGCAGATCGCGCCCATCGTGTACCTGCCCCGTCCGACGGGCTTCTCGGACAGACCGTGTCCCCTCAGGTCGAATGCGATCACGCGCAAACCCGCCGCTACGAGCGCGGGCACCGTATCGCGAAAGGTGTAGACGCACGCGCCCCACCCGTGAACGAGAACCACCGCTGTCCCATTCGCCGGGCCGGCTTCCAGGAGGCGTACACGAAGCCCGCTGCGCAGCGGCAGTATGCGCGTCGTTATGCCGGCGACACCGGCCGGATACATGGCTGACGGTGCCAGCCGGCCGCGAACCCTCGGAACGCTCTCCAGCTGCCGCGTCGTTAGGTGATCTCGATCGTGCGACCGATCACGCGCGCGATGAGTCCAATCCGGAACGTCACGTCCGTCCAGCGCTCGTCGCCCGAGAGACTCTCCTCGAGCGGATACATCGGCCAGACGAGCGGGTTCGTCGAACGCGCGACGTTCGTCCCTTTGTGCGGGTGCCAGACGCCGTCGTGGTCGCGATCGTCGAGAAAACGGTCGAAGAGCTTCGACCAGTTCTCGTTCCGGCGCATAAAGCCGAGGCGCGCCACGAGCTCCAGCCACATCAGCGCGAACGGCACATCGGCATCGGCGACGTTGCGATTCGGAAGGAGGTCGCCAAGCACGAGGTGCGGTTGCGACATCACCTTCTTCCCGCACAGCTGGACCGGCTCCTGACGCGGGAGTATCTGCGACAGATGCCAGTAGAGTCGATCCATCGCGTCATGATGCTCTGTACGGAAGAGCGGCATGTATGCGAGCATCAACAGCGCGAAGATGGACGGCGGCGCCGCCTCCGCCGCGAGAACGTGCTGGTTGCCAACACGCACGAACGGCTTCTGCGCCAGCGGCGATCGTAGATACGAGCCGATGCGCTCGACGATCCGCTTCGCCGCGCCTCGAAGACGCGGATCACCCTCGTAGCCCGCCTGTGCCAGCGCCGCGGCTGCCGCTTCCCGCAGAATTGCCCGGCCGCGGCGGGCGAGATCCTCGTCGGCCGGTCCCTTCGCGCCGAACTCGAACAGCCATTCCGGATCCTCGTCCTCCGCGAGCAGACGGAAGAGCACTCGCCGAGCGAGCACGAGAGGTGGCGTGTCCTTGTCCCAGCCGTACTCGAGCAGTCGACGTACCGCGCTGATCGTACCGACACTCTCGAAGTGCTCGGAGCGGCCGGTAGGCACCGTGAGCATGCTGTGATTCCACGTTCCGTCCGACGCCTGGAGCATGGCCAACATCAGCGCTGGCCGATGCGTAAAGGGGAGGAACGACAGTCGCTCGGCTGACTGTGACGGAAGGCGTGCAACCTCGGTCAACGCCCGGTAGCGGATGGGCGCGGAGGCATGCTCGAAGATCCAGCTCAGCGGAAAGCGAACCGGCGCGAGTACGGCCGGTGTCGGCAGCGGCGAGATGGGCGGTGCGGCGGTAGTGCTCGGCGGCGGCAAAGTCACTGGGGGCGCTCGCGAGATGCTCGAGTGTCCGGTACCACGACAGCGTCGCACGGCGTGGAAACCGCCCTGCTGAGGGCGGCTAAGCATAGCAGGTTTCGAACCATGCGCTAGGGGCGGAAAGAGACGGCCTCAGTCCAGTTGCCGGTGTGTGGGTTCAGCGCAGCCCTCCGGCCGAGACCCTTCGGCCGAACGCGCGGCAGGTCGGTCCTAACAATCTCAGGAGAAGCTATGAAGAAAGTCCGGTTGGCGATGATGACGGTGGCGATGTTCCTCGGAATCAGCACGGTTGCTCGCGCTCAGGAGCCACAGGGAGGCCGGGGTAACCGGCCGAACATGTCGGCGATGCTGTTCAAGGACATCACCCTGACGGCCGCCCAGCAGGCTAAGGTCGATTCGATCGAGACGAAGTACCGCGAGCAGATGCAGGCGCTCCGCAGTGGCGGCGGCGACCCGCAGGAGATGCGTCAGAAGCGCGGCGAGCTGATGGGCAAGCAGCGTGACGAGCTCAAGGCTCTCCTCACCGACGACCAGAAAAAGGTCTTCGACAAGAACGCCGAGGACATGCGTCAGCAGATGCAGAACCGCCGTCCCCCGGGCAGCCTCTGAGCTTGCTCTGGTGCACGAAGTCTCGACGGGCTGCCGATTTCGGCAGCCCGTCGCTTTTTGTAAGATTGCTGCGCGCGCTGGACACTTCCCTTCGAGACGGAGACCGCGCTGGAGCAGAGACCGCTGACACCGCCGCCAGACTGGCACGCCACGATCGCCGCGATCGACAATGCGCGGTGAGTTCGTCGACCTGAGTGGCGTTCGGCTCTATTACTACGCTGCGGGGACGCGTGGCGCCGGCGAGCCGATCGTCTTCCTGCACGGCTTCCCTACCTCAGGCCACCTCTGGAGCGATGTTGTCCCGCTCGTTCCGTCCGGGCACCGCGTGGTGGTCCTGGATCTCCTCGGGTACGGCCGCAGCGATCGGCCACTCGGTCGGCCCGTTTCGATTCGCGGCCATGCCGATCGCGTCATCGAGCTGCTGGACCTGCTCGGGATCAACTACGCGTGTGTCGTTGGGCACGACGTGGGGGGCGGCATCGCCCAGTGGCTGGCCGTGCGTCATCCGCATCGGGTCTCGCGACTCTGCCTCATCGACTCGGTTGGCTTTGGCGAGTGGCCGACGCGCAATGTGAAGCTCGCGCGCGCCATGCTGCCGTTGACGCGTCATCTTCCAGCGACGTGGCTGCTCTCCATCCTGCGCAGCGACCTGCTTCGCGGCTACCAGGACCACGATCGCGGAATTCGCTCCATCGAGCTGTACGTCCGGCCCTTCGCGAGCCCCGACGGTCGGGACGCCTTCATGGAGCACCTCCTCGCACTCGAGAGCGCGGATACCGCGGCAGTGGCGTCGCGCCTGAAGGAGATCATGGCGCCGACGGCAATTCTCTGGGGACGGCACGATCCCTTCTTACCGGTGGAGCTGGGTGAGCGACTCCATGCGGCGATTCCCGGGTCGACGCTGGAGGTGTTGACGGACGGCTGTCATTTCGTTCCCGAGGACGCGCCGGCGCGTGTTGGTGATGCCCTCGCGGCGCTGCTGACTCGTTAGGCGCTACCTGCCTTCGGCGGCGACGTTCTCGGGCTTGAGGGCGTCGAGCGAGTAGCGGCTGCCGGGGTTCCACAACATCCAGCCGTCGATCCCCTGGTCATGGCCGGCGCGCATCTGCGCCTGCACTTCGGCGGCGCCGTAGCGCGGCGGGCCTAACGTGAAGTCCTGATACCACGGTACGATCCGCGCGGCATTCGGAATCCCGGCGCTGCGGGCCTTCGCGTCACGCAGCGCGTGCTCCAGCGTGGCGTAGGGATGGGCATTCGGATTGCCCAACCCGTAGGTGCCGGGCGCGAAGTGGGACGGATAATCCATCGGCAAGACGACGTCGACCTGGTCGACGAACAGCTCCCATTTCTGACCGATCCCCATGTCCGTCGTGTCCGTCGCGCTCAACCCGAAGACGTCGATGGTCATCGGCACCTGGAGTGGCCTAACGATGGTGCGCAGATAGCCGAGCTGGTCGCGGATGACCTGGGCGCGAACGCGGCCATTCATGAGCGGGAACACCGCCTCGCGGATCAGGCGATCCTCGTCCGGAAACCGCACGTAATCGAACTGCACTTCGCTGAATCCGAGGTTCACCGCCTCGGCGGCGAGGTCGCCCGCATACTTCCAGACTTCGGGATGTGTCGGGTCGAGCCACGGGCGGCCGTTCTTGTCGAGCCAGGGCAGGCTATCGCGCTTCCGCTTGATCGACCACTCGCGCTTGGCGCTCGCGAGGAGCGGATCCTTTGCGACGACAATGCGAGCGATGGGATAGATCCCGTACGCGCGCATCGTATCGAGTACGGCGCGCATGCGGCGATACGACATCGGACGCGTCGTGTCAGCCCCGATCTCTTTCGCGAGTGGTACCTGCGAATGGTAGAGCATGAAGCCGCGATCGTCCTTGACGTCGATGACGAGCGCGTTCACCTCGGTTCGCTTCGCCACGTCGATGAGCTGCCACATGCGATCGCCGATCGCCGCCCAGCGATTCACGTACAACCCGCGCACGGGATTGGGCGTTGGAACGAGCGCCTGCTTCGGGCGGCGGATCGAGTCCGCGACGACGACGGTGTCGCGCCGCGGCGTCGCGCTATCCGTGGCGCCAGTGCCCGTCCCCTCCGGCGCTGGCGCCCCGCCAGGACGCGCGCGCGCATCCGAGCCGGTGCACGCACTCAGAAGCAGAACGCAGCCGAGAGCCGGAAAGAATGAGCTTGCGAGACGCAATTGATGTCGGGTTGCGATGCGAGAGAGGGCTTGTACACGTTTCGCGCCGCGGAGTTGCGCGACCGGCGCCGTTATGCTCAGAGCTTGCGGACGTCGTCCGCCGCATCGAGGAGATTGGCAATGTCGCGGGAGAGGGCACGTGCTTCCCGCGTTGCGCTCGTCACGTCTTCGATCGCGGCGCCCACGCCGGCCGAACGCAGCTTGAGCAGATCCAGCTTGATGTTCTGCAGCGTCAGGCTTGCACTCTCCAGCTGACTCACCAGCACGCGCCGGCGCTCGAGCAGATCGTGCAGCGTAGTGCGCTGGCGGCGGAGGAGCGCCAGACGCCGATCGCTCTCTGACGCGCCACGATCGCGCTCGGCGCTCGCGATTCGCTCGTCGAGCGCTCCGAGCGACGTGCCGCTGACGTCGGCGTCGAGACGATGCAGGGTGGACGCCAGCGACGCGACGCGCTCGACCAGCGCCTTGATTGTCGGCATGACGCCCGGCAACATCTCTTGCTCGAGTGGTGACAGCTTGCTGATGATGTCGCGGATCTGTGCGCTGTCATCCGCGGCACGGCGAACGAACACGCCGTGCGCGCCAGCCAGCACATCCGCCGGAACGAGCGAGGCGGCGGGATCAGGCGGGGGCAATGCCTTCTTGTCCTCCGCTCCGGGCATGAGGCCTAACGAGGCCCGGATGCGCTCGCGCCAATTGCTCCGGAGCGCCGTGGCGGGACTGACACCATCTGCCCAGAGATTCCCGGCGCGCATCAGCGTCGACAACCCGAGGTAGATCGACGGGAAGATGAACCAGGGAAACCCCGCCGTCGCGACATTGATGGCGAGCAGCGCCGGCACGACAACGAGCGTCTGCACGAGTCGGCGCCGAAAGCCCAGCACGCGCCGCTCGATCTCGTACCAGGCGAGCTCCTGCTTCGTGCCGATCTCTGGCGGCATGGCCAGCGCGCCGAGCGCCGTATCGCGGGCGAGTCGCCGCTGTTCTCGGGCCCATCGGCGCCACTCGCGCCGACTCATTCCCGCGCCCACGCCGACGGGCGGGAAAGGGATGGGCGGCAACGTTGGCAGCACGTCGTCGCTCATTCGCATGGCGCGGCGAAGCACCTCGCCTGGACGCAGTGGGACGGCGGCTACGGCGCCGTTAGGCGAGCGTGCGGCCGGTGTACTGCTCGCCGGCGGCAGCGGGTCCACGCTCGCCTTGGCGAGGGCGTCGCGGAAGGCGCCCGCCGTCGGCCAGCGCTGTTCCGGCTTCTTGGCCAGCGCCCGATCGACGACCGCGGCGAGCGGCTCTGGTACATCGGGCCGACGTTCGCGCACCGGGTGCGGCGTCTCTGACAGATGCTTCACCAGCATCGCCGGCGTGTTCGCCGCCTTGAATGGCGTCTCGCCGATGAGCATTTGATAGCCAACGACGCCGAGCGAGTACTGATCGCTGCGACCATCGAGCTCGCGCTCGCCCATGGCTTGCTCGGGCGACATGTACGCGGGCGTTCCGACGGCGACGCCGGTGAGCGTCAGGCGCGAGTCGCCGGCGGCGGCGCGTGCGATGCCGAAGTCGGTCACGAGGGCCCTGCCGGTCTCGCGGTCGAGGAGAATGTTGCCGGGCTTGATGTCGCGATGGACGACGCCGCAGGCGTGGGCATAATCGAGCGCGTCCGCGACCTCGGCGAGAATGCGACGCACGGCGTCGATCGAGAGACGCGGCTGGCGCGCGAGTCGCGCGGCGAGGCTCTCGCCCTCGACGAGTGCCATGACGAAGTAGACGACGCCGCCCCGCTCGTCGACGGTGTAGATCGGGACGATGTTCGGATGGCTCAGCTGCGCGGCCGTCTGCGCCTCGCGCAGGAACCGCGTCCGGATGTCGCCGTTGAACGCGAGCTCGGGCGGCAACGCCTTGATCGCGACATGTCGGTGCAGCCGCAGGTCGAGCGCGCGAAATACGGCGGCCATCCCACCGCGCCCAATCTCGGCCTCGATGAGGTACTGGTCGCCAACCGCGGCGACGACGCGGTCGTGCAGATAGTCGGTCACGATTGAGCGCTGCGGTTCGCCGGCGAGCGGCGACTACGGACCGGCCGTGGAGCGCGCCGATGTCCGACGCCCGATGCGGCCCATCTCGTCTGCCACGTAGAGAGCGCTGTCGACGCTGTCGGCGAGCGACATCGCGTTGACCGCCAGCGTGGTGACGTTCTCGTGCGTCTGCGCGCCCGCCCGCAGTCGCACCATGTCGAGACGCATGTTGTGGAGCGCGAGGGCGCAGGTCTCGAGCTTCTCCTCCGCCTCACCGCGGCGCTTCACGAGGTCCGCCATCGCGCGTCGCTGACGCCGCAGCTGCGCCAGCCGCCGCACGCGCTCGTCGCTCGCCGCTCCCTCGAGTGGGTTCGCCGCTCCCTCGAGTCGCGCGATCTCTGCCTCGACGGATTCCTGCGCGCCGGGCGCGAGACTCCGCTCCAGTGCGGACAGGGAGAGCGCAAGCGCCTCGATCTTCTCGTAAAGTGCCATCGACGACCGTGAAACGTCCGCGAGACGAGCCCGCTCCTGGGGTGGCAGCGTATCGAGGATTCGCGCGATCTCATCGCGGTCCCGCGCCGCCTGGCCAATGAGATCCGCGCTGCGTCCGGAGGCATGGCTGAGCCCAGACGCGCTGCGCTGGCCGATGCCCGAGGACGTCGCGATCGGCCGCTCCATCGTGGAGCGCCCACTGCGCCGTGCGAGCTTGCGGGCGCGTCGCTCCTCGCGGATTCGATTGCGCTGCTTGCTGTCGAAGAGCGAGCGAACTCCGCGCACGCCGTCATCCACCACCTCGAGCAACTCGCGCTCTCGGGGCTGCCGGAAGACGTCTCGCCAGTCATACCCGTCGGCCCAGAGCTTGGCGTATTTGAACGCCATGTAGATGCTCCAGATGACGGTGATGCCGAAGTAGTCGCGATCGCCGACGAGCGACGCAATGACGATGACGCCGTTGACGAAGAGATACGGCGCGAGCTTGCGGCGGAATTTCTGGACGGCGGGCGCTTCCCACCGGGCCATGTCCTCAACCGTAGGCGGCGCGTACAGCTCGGATTCGGCGAAAGGCACGGCTGCATATGCCGGCTCGCCGCTCGTCCGACTCGATTGACTGCGGCCCGACCCGTATGAGTCGCCGTAGTCCTGCTGCGCGGCGGCGCCGGAGCTACGCGCTGGCGGGTTCGGTACGCTGCCTGTGTCGAGCGCCGAGACGAGGGCGGCGGCCGACGCAAATCGGTTCGCCGGATCCTTCTCGAGGAGCAGCATGACCGAGCGGGCGAGATCATCCGGCATGTCCGCGCGGCGCTGCTGGACGGGGATGGGCCGCTCGGAGATGTGCTTCACGAGCATCGCCGGGGTGCTGCCGGCAACGAACGGCGGCTCACCCGCGAGCATCTGGTAGGCGACGATACCTAACGAGTACAGGTCGCTCCGGCCGTCGATCGTGCGCTCCCCCGCCGCCTGCTCGGGAGACATGTACGCGGGTGTGCCGATCGCCATCCCCGTCGCGGTGAGGCGCGAGTCGCCGTCACTGACGGCGCGCGCGATACCGAAGTCGGTGACCATCGGCCGGCCAGTCTGGCTGGCGATGATGATGTTGTCCGGCTTGATGTCGCGGTGGACAACGCCGCGCTCGTGGGCGTAGGCGAGCGCGTCGGCGACATCGCGCAGAATCCGCCGGACCTCGTCGGCTGGGAGCACACCGCGCTCGAAGATCCGCTTGGCGAGATTCTCACCGTCGACGTACGCCATGACGAAAAACACGAGACCCTCGGTCTCGTCGACGGTATAGATCGGGACGATGTTGGGATGGCTGAGCTGAGCCGCGGTTTCTGCTTCACGCAGAAACCGCGTCTTGATGTCGCTCCGGAACGCGAGCTCGGGCGGCAGGAGCTTGATGGCGACCGTCCGCTTGAGCCGACGATCCTTGGCCCGGTAGACGATGCCCATCCCACCACGCCCAATCTCCGAATCCAGCTCGTAGTGATCGCTGAGCACGCGCTCGACATGCGCGCGCAGCTCGGAGTCTGCGGACGAAACTACTGGGTCGGACACTCGGGGTGCTCGGGTAGCAACACGTACAACTCCGCTGGCCAAGCGAGAATGTGGCATTCTAGCACGCAGCCATAGTTCTGGAAAGGAGATACGCACGCCTTCACGGCAGGGCACTACGTCGGCACCGCTCAGGGAAGTTGCAATTCCTGCCAGGCTGACGCGACGGAGCGACGCTCTTTCCACTCGTGCACGCCACGCGGAGTTGCCACTCCGCATTACACAATATGCTGCTTCGAGTTAGGCGCTCGCGGCCACTGCTGGAATAGAGTGTGCGAATTCGCCATCATCAACGCGCATTCATGACAGGGCGAAGATTCGTGCACTGCTGAACGTCGCGTTTCGCAATTCGACAATTCATAAAGTCAGCATTATGACCCAACGCCAGACTCTTCCTGTCCTCCCACTTCGGGGGACGGTGATTTTTCCGGGTTTGACCGCCCCGATCGCGGCCGGCCGGCCCGGCACCCTGCGCGCCATCGAAGCAGCGCTCAAGAGCGAGCGTCTCGTTTTCGCCGTCGCACAGCGAGACAACACAGACGAGCCCACTCCCGACATTCTCTACTCGATGGGAGTTATCGCGCGCATCGGTCAGATCCAGCGCGGACTCGGCGGCGTGCAGCTCCTCCTTCAGGGCGAGCAGCGCGCGACATCGCTCCAATACTCCACGACCGAGGGCTATCTCACCTCGGTGGTAATGCCCGTGGAAGAGATGAACCCGGCAAACCAAGAGGATCCAACCTTCATCGCGCTGCACAAGGAGCTGCGCGAGCGAGCAGCGGAGCTCGGCGAACGCCGCGGGCTTCCCGAAGAGGTGGTGCACCAGGTCCTGGACGCCGTCACTGATCCAGGTCGGTTTGCCGACCTCGTCGCTGGGTACATCGAGCTTCCGCCGCCGGAAAAGCAGGGTTTGCTCGAGACGTTGAGTGTCGAGGAGCGGCTGCGCCGCGTCCTGGTGCACGTCCAGCGTCAGATCGGCCTCCTCGAAATGCAGGAGGAGATCAAGTCGCAAGTCCAGGAGGAGTTGGGCGAGCGGCAGCGTGAGATGTATCTGCGCGAGCAGATGAAGGCGATTCAGAAGGAGCTGGGGGACGACGATCAGTCGAAGGAGATCGCCGAGCTCCGCGACAAGCTCAACAAGCTTCAGCTTCCGAAGGAAGCGCGTCAGGAAGTCGAACGCGAACTGGGACGGCTGGAGCGAGCGGGACGCGAGTCGATGGAAGCGCAGGTGATCCGCACCTACCTCGAGTGGATCGCCGAGCTGCCGTGGAGCAACCGCTCCGACGACAACCTCGATCTCCAGCACGCCCAAGTGGTGCTGGACGAGGACCACTACGGGCTCGGGGACGTGAAAGATCGCGTGCTGGAGTTCCTGGCCGTTCGTCAGCTACGGGCGCAGCAGCTCGCGGAGGAGATGACGAAGACCGGCGAGCTCCCCATCGCGAAGATGAAGTCGGCGAAGGACGACGCCACGCCGCAGCTTATCACCTCGGACGACGATCGCACGATCACCGATCCGAAGGAGGCGAAGTCGCGCGCGATGGCGAAGGGGCCGATCCTGCTCTTCGTCGGTCCGCCGGGCGTAGGCAAGACGTCGATCGCGAAGTCGATCGCGCGGTCGTTAGGCAGGGAGTACGTTCGCGTGGCGCTCGGCGGCGCGCGTGACGAAGCCGACATTCGAGGACATCGACGTACGTATGTCGGCGCCATGCCCGGCCGGATTATTCAGGGAATGAAGCAAGGCGGGACAAAGAATCCGGTCTTTCTATTGGACGAGGTCGACAAGCTCGGGGTGTCTTTCCAGGGCGATCCGGCGAGCGCGCTGCTCGAGGTGCTCGACCCGGCGCAGAACGACAATTTCACCGATCACTACCTCGGCATTCCGTTCGATCTGAGCGAGGTGCTGTTCATCTGCACGGCGAATTTCATCCAGAACATTCCCGGGCCGCTGCTCGATCGTATGGAGGTCGTCGACTTCGCGGGCTACACCGAAGCCGAGAAGGCGGAGATCGCCAAGCGGTATCTGATCCCACGGCAGTTCGAGGAGTCGGGACTCGGCGACAAGAACGTGTCGATGACCGACGACGCGGTGACGATGGTGATCAGCAACTACACGCGCGAGAGCGGCGTTCGCCAGCTGGAGCGACAGATCGGAGCGGTGGCGCGCAAGGTGGCGCGACGACTCGCCGGAGGCGATCAGCAGATGATCGAGGATGGCAAGATCGACGCGCAGGAGGTGCGGACGCTGTTAGGTAGACCGCGCGTCCACCCCGAGCGTGCCGCAACTGAAAACGAGATCGGCGTCGCAACGGGGATGTATTACACGCCCGCCGGTGGCGACATCATGTTCGTCGAAGCGGCGATTCGCCGGCTGTACGGCTTCGGCCAGCGCAGCTCCGACTCGGAGAAGACGCAGGTGAGTGGCTGGGGGAATGTCTCGCTGATTCTCACCGGCCAGCTCGGCGACGTGATGAAGGAGTCGGCGCGAGCCGCACTGACGTACGCGGCCACGCACGCTTCGACGTTGCAGATCCCGGACGATCGGCTCGGATCCATCGAGGTTCACGTGCACGTGCCGGCGGGCGCGATCCCGAAGGATGGGCCGTCAGCCGGTACGACGATGGCGACGGCGCTCGTGAGCGCGATGTCGGGACGGCCCGTGCGAAAGGACGTCGCGATGACGGGCGAGATCACCCTGCGTGGACGTGTGCTACCGATCGGCGGCGTGAAGGAAAAGGTCCTCGGCGCGCACCGCGCCGGGATCACGAACATCATTCTGCCGAAGGACAACGAGGCGGACATGGAGGACATCCCGGAGGACGTCCGCTCGCTGCTCACCTTCCACTGCGTATCGACGCTGGACGAGGTCTTCGAAATCGCGCTGCTGCCGATGCCCACGGCACACGGCCCGGCGGAGAAGACGTTGATGGAAGAGGAGGAGGAAGCGGCGGCGATCGTGGGCAGCCGCTAGCCTCGGTGGCGCTCCCCCATCGGCGCTAATGGAAGACGAGCGCGCCGAACTGGGGGAGTCGCCAGGGGTCGGTCTTGAGCACCGGCGGCTCGGTGCCGGGCAGGAAGAACTCGACGTAACGCCGCGCTGGGGGCGTCAGCGAGTCCGCGACCGCACCGGTCTCGCGATCGAGCTCAGCGTAGAGCAGTCCGGGAGGCACCGCATCCCAAGCCGCCGAGAGCGCGGGAGCGGCGTTGCCTAACGATGCGTAGTAACGTGCGATCATCTGGCCCCAGATCGGGGCGGCGAGTGAGCCGCCGGCGGCTCCCGCCGCAATCGTCGTCGGCTGATCGAATCCGAGCCAGACGGCACCAACGAGATCCGGCGTCATGCCAACGAACCAGACGTCGGCGTTGTCGTTCGTCGTGCCGGTCTTGCCGGCGACAGGAATCGCCGAGGGTACGGCTTGCCGCGCCGCCGCGCCGGTGCCGCGATCCGCGACGTCCTGCATCATGCGGCGCACCATAAAAGCCACCCGCGGGTCGAGCGCGGGCGTAAGCGGCGCCGACGGGGCGGAGTACGCTGCGCGCCCGGTGGGATCGTCAATGCGGGTGATCAGGCGCGACTGCACCACCGAGCCGAGATTCGCGAAGGCCGTGTACGCCGTCACCAGCTCGAGCGGACGGATGGCTGAGGCACCGATCGCGCTCGATGGCACGAGTGCCATAGGCGACGCAACACCGAGCCGCTGCGCCAGCGCGGCAATGGTGTCGATGCCGACGCGCATCCCGAGTTGCACGGCGACCGGGTTCCTCGACTTGACGAGTGCCTCGTGGAGCGTCATCGGGCCGAGGAACTGACCGTCGGCGTTGCCGGGCTGGTAGTTGGGCCCGGACGGCATCGGGATCGATAGCGCCGTATCGGGCACGATAGCGTTTGGCGGAATGCTGTCCGCGAGCGCCGCCGCGTAGACGAGCGGTTTGATGGCGGATCCGGGTTGACGCAGGGCAAAGACGCGGTCGAACGGCGAGGAGGCGTAGTTACGGCCGCCGACGAGTGCCCGCACGTCGCCGCTGGTAGGATCGACGACGACCACGGCGCCCTGCAGGTACGGCGCTCGAATCTTGATCGCGTCCGCGTATTTGGCGTGTCGATATCCAGGCCGCGCTTCGACACGCGCGGTGCCGTCAACGAGAGCCGTGACGGCGGCTCGCTGAAGCGCCGGATCGAGCGTCGTGTAGATGCGGTAGCCGCCATTCGCGACAGGGATGCCCGCGCGCTGCGCCGCCTGTCGCACGGCGTCGACGAAATACTGCGACGGCGCGGACATGCCCGCATCTGGCGCCGTGACGACTGGCTCGGCGCGCGCTCGCTCCGCGACGTCGCGAGTGATGTAGCCCTGATCGGCCATCAAGCCGAGGATGAGATCGCGACGCGTCTTGGACCGCGCAGGGAAACGCGTGGGATCGTACAGCACCGGCGACTTCGGCAGTGCGGCCAGCGTCGCCGATTCAGCAAGAGAAAGGCGCGATGCCGATTTACCGAAGTAATGGCGCGCCGCGGCTTCGACACCAAACCAGTTGTGGCCGAGGTCGACCTGATTGAGATACGCCTCGAGGATCTGGTCCTTGGTGTAATGCTTCTCCATCTCGCGCGCCGCCGACTGCTCGCGAAGCTTGCGGCCGAGACTCAAATCGCGCCGATCGATGATGTCGGGATGCATGTTCCCGACGAGCTGCTGGGTGATGGTGCTCGCGCCGCCCCGCCGCTCACCGAAGAGCTTTCCCTTGATCGCCGATGCGACGCCGATCAGATCGACGCCATCATGTTGATAAAACCGTTGATCCTCGACGGCGATGAACGCATGCGCGAGGTACCGCGGCAGCGTGCGCAGGGCCACAGTCGTGCGGAATTGCCGGCCGATCTCGCCAACGAGCGAGCCGTCGCGGGCGAAGACGAGCGATGATTGCGGCTGCGGCACGAGCTGCCAGGCTTCGACCTCCGCGGTCTGCGCCGCCGCAGGCGCGACGCGAACGGAGTTCTGCGCACGAGCGCTGGCCGACGCGGCCAGACTCGCGGCGATGAAAAACCATGAGCAATGCCGAACGGTCATCATGCGGCGTGTTCTACCCTGAGCGCGAAGCAAAGATACAATTAAGGCATGCCTCCCCTCGTGCACGTCGCCATCGCGCAGTTCAAACCGCGGAAAGCGGACTTTCGCGCGAACATCGAACGGCTCGCAACGCTATTCGCGCAGATCGAGGAGCTCGATCCTCGACCAACGGTGCTGGCGCTGCCGGAGACGGCCCTCACCGGATACTTCCTCGAGGGCGGGGTGCGTGAAGAGGCGATGACGGCAGGCGCGATGGCTCGCGAGCTGGATGCGGCATACCGGGCTGGGGCGAGATCGCCGAGATCGCTGGATGTCACTCTGGGGTTTTACGAAGTCTGGAACAACAAGCTGTACAACAGCGCGCTGTACGTGACGCTCGGCAACGGCGAGCCACAGATCCGCCACGTGCATCGGAAGATGTTCCTGCCGACGTACGGTCTCTTCGATGAAGAGCGGTTCGTCGAGCGCGGCACGGAAGTGCGTGCGTTCGACACGTCCTGGGGCCGCGCCGCGATGCTGGTGTGCGAGGACGCGTGGCACAGCATGACAGCGACGATCGCCGCCCTGGATGGGGCACAGGTGATTTTCGTCTGCTCTGCCCCGCCCGCACGAGGGCCGTGGCCGAAGACCGACGACGTGCCGGGTCCGGCGAGCGTGAGCCGATGGGAGCGACTCATTCGCGACATCGCGGACGAGCACGGGGTGTACGTGACGCTCGCGAATCTCGTCGGCAGCGAGGGAGGCAAGCTCTTCGCGGGCGCCGCGCTGGTAGCGGGACCGAAGGGCGAGGTTCGCGGACGCGGGCCACTGTGGGAGGAGGCGGTGGTGACGGGGACGCTGGACCTCGCGGACGTCACCCGCGCACGCGCCGACATGCCGCTCGTCGCCGACCTGGAGGTCATGGCGCCGCACCTGGCATCGAGCCTCGAGGCGGTGCGCAACCGGGCGCCGGTGAAGCTGCGCTACGACGACCGCGACTGCGAGCCGACGATCGAGAATCCGCGATCGCCCGCGGCACGCCCCGGGTCAGCGCGGCCCACGAAATCACAGGGCGAGCCGTTTGCGATCGTGCAGATTCCGTCGGGAAGCCGGCAGCCGGCCGCACCCCTCGAGATCGATCCGGAGCTGACCGCGGAGTGGCTGACGGAATTCGTTCGCGAGGAGATGCGGCAGCGGAGCTTCGAGAAGGCGGTGATCGGCGTGTCCGGCGGCGTGGACTCGGCGGTAACCGCGTACCTGGCGGCGCGGGCCCTGGGCGCGAAGAACGTGATCGGTGTGCGGATGCCGTATCGCACGTCGAGCCCGGCGAGCCTCGAGCACGCGCAGCTCGTGATCGACGCGTTAGGCATTCGCGGCGAGACGATCGATATCTCGCCTGCCGTGGACGGCTACCTGCAGCATGCGCCCGAGGCCGACGCCGGCCGGCGGGGCAATGTCATGGCGCGGATGCGGATGATCACGCTGTTCGATCTCTCGGCGAAGTACAGGGCGATTCCGCTCGGGACGGGAAACAAGACGGAGCGCCTCTTCGGCTATTTCACCTGGCATGCCGACGACTCGCCGCCGATCAATCCACTCGGTGATCTCTTCAAGACGCAGGTGTGGACACTGGCGCGGCATCTCGGCGTGCCAGCCGTGATCGTCGACAAGCCGCCGACGGCGGATCTCGTCGTCGGTCAGACGGACGAGGGCGATTTCGGAATCAGCTACGCGCGTGCGGACGAGCTGTTGAACTGGATGTTGAGCGGCTACAGCGCGGCCGATCTCGTGGCGCACGGCTTCGACCAGAATGAAGTGGCGCTGGTGGCGAAGCGCGTGGAGAGCACGCACTGGAAGCGCCGGCTGCCGACGGTGGCGATGGTGAGCCCGACGGCGATCAACGAGAGCTATTTAAGACCGGTGGATTATTGAACTGCTGCTTTGCAGCAGTTCAACAATCCACCGCCTCGCTCGCTCGCTGCGCTCGCGAGAAGCTTATTTGGAGTCGCTCGCGCTTCGCGCTCGCTCCTGCTCCTCGCACCAGAAGCGCATCGTTAGGCATCCGCCAGATAGGCGTCAGCTTCGATCTCGATGAGCATGTTGTCATCGATAAGCGCGCCGACCTCGACCATCGACGTCGCGGGGCGGATGTCGCGGAAGACTTCGCCGTGCGCGCGGCCGACGGCCTCCCAGTCGTTGGCGATGTCGACGACGAACATGCGGGTGCGGACGACATCCGTGAGAGAGGCGCCGGCATTGCCGAGGGCGGTGGCGATGTTGGCGAGTGCCTGACGAGTCTGGGCGCCCGCGTCGCCGATGCCGACGATCTTTCCATCAGGGCCGGTGGCCGTCGTGCCGGAGACGTGAATCCATGGTCCGACGCGCACCGCGCGTGAGTAGCCGATGACCGGCTCCCAGCGTGTACCCGAGGAGAAGTTCTGGCGCGGCATTATGGTCATGCCGCGCGGGCGTAGGCGAGGCTCACGGCGCGCCGCGCGCACCGCTTGAGTGCTCGATGCACGGCGCGAGCGTAGGTAATGAAGTTGAGCCCTGCCCACGGATAACGGGCGAAGAACTCGGTCGGGAGGAGGTCGCCTTTCAGGCGATTACAGCGTCCGCAGGCGGCAACGAGATTGCCGGGCGTATGGATGCCGCCCTTGGCGAGCGGGAACACGTGATCGATCGTTGCGAGGTCGAACTCGAGCGGGGCGGCGCAGTAAACGCAGCGCCGGCCGCAATCACGCATCATGGCGTGTTTTATCGCGCGCTTCTGGTGGCCGCAGGGCACGCGCTCGGTCCGTTTGGCGCGGCGTGAGGGTCGGGGGAGACGGGGGAGTCGAACGTGGTGATAGTGTCGCCGAGACAATTTCACCTCGCGGAAAAAGCGACACCCCGCAACGGGAGTCGTTCCCGCAGCGGGGTGTTGCGTAAACCGAGGAAATGCGATTCGGGAGGCCCGAGCTCGTAGGCCGCCGTGGCGGCCGCTCGTCTCTATCGGGATGTCGCTCTCGCAGCAGACTCCTGACGCTCATTCGCCTCCGTGTAGCGCAGCAGCGGCCGATTCCCGGGCACTGCTCGCTCGCATACAAATGCAGTGCGTATGCCAGCCTCGCAAGAGGTTGACGGTCGACAAGTCACTCGCGTCACACGGATGTTGAGCGTTCGTGACTCAGGCCACCGCCGATTCCGCGGCCGCCGGAATCTCCTGCTCGCGATCGTCGAAGCCGTGGTGGCCATTCCAGCGGCCGCGAACGGGATCGCGGAGGGCGGCGATGATGCGGACCGCCATCGCGTCGAGAAGGGTGCGATCCGGCATCTCCGAGCCGCCGAACGGAAGCGGGATGTCGAAGCCGTCGCCTGCACGGCGGGGAATGAGGTGCACGTGGTAATGGAAGACGTCCTGCCCCGCGGTCTTGCCGCTGTTGACGACGATGTTCATGTCGTCGCACTTGGTGACCTTGCGAACGACGTTCGCGAGCTGCGTCGCGACCTTGAACAGGTGCATCGCGAGCTCGGGCGGCGTATCGACGAGAGATTCGTGATGTTGCCTGGGCACCACAAGGACGTGGCCCGAATTCACCGGCTGAATGTCCATGAACGCCAGTGCGTCGGAATCCTCGTAGCAGATCGAGACCTCCCCAGCGCCATGAATGAGGTCGCAAAAGGTGCAATGCACGTCTGCCGTACGCATCGTGGTCCTCGAGGTCTGAATAGATAAAGGGGCGAAACGCAGATCGAGTGCCATGGTTGAGACCGGGCTAAAGGCCCGGGCGCAGGTGGCCCAGGAACATTCTGACGGCGCGGAGCCTGAGGAACGCAGATGCCGCAGAGTGGCCGCTGAAGCCGCTGAAAACGAGCGTGAAACCACCCGCTCTGAAAAAGCCGTGTCGCTCTTTTGCAGTTTCAGCGCAATCTGCGCCGTCTGCGAATTCTGCGTTCCTTCCTTCCGACTGCCTGGGATGCTCCTTCCGCGGCGGTCGATCAACTGTCCCGGCAGGCTCGCTCCGTGCTACCTTAAAAGCGGTCCTCCAAAACGGAGAATTCGTCGGGCTTATGGCCATACAGACGCGAGCCGAGCGCAAGAGCGCGGGCGGTCTCACTACGGATCAGTTGGTCGGCGCGTATCGAACGATGCTGCTCTCGCGCCGGTTGGACGACAAGGAGATCCAGCTCAAGCGCCAGAACAAGATCTTCTTCCAGATCTCGGGCGCAGGCCATGAAGCCGTAATGACGGCGGCGGGGCTCGTTCTACGGCCCGGCTATGACTGGTTCTTCCTCTATTACCGCGACCGAGCGCTCTGCCTGCAGCTGGGCGAGACGCCGACCGAGATGCTGCTCTCGGCTGTCGGGGCGGCGAGCGATCCCAACTCTGGCGGGCGGCAGATGCCGAGCCACTGGGGGAAGAAGGAGCTGAACATCGTCTCGGTGTCGTCGCCGACCGGCACGCAGTTCCTGCAAGCGGTCGGTTCCGCTGAGGCGTCCCTGCGATCCAAGCTGCTCGGCGTCACCGAGGGGTTCGAGAAGGACGAGGTCGCGCTCTGCACCACGGGCGACGGGACGACGAGTGAAGGCGAGTTCTGGGAGAGTCTGAACACCGCCTGCAATCTGAAGCTCCCGATCGTCTACATCGTCGAGGACAACGGCTACGCGATCTCCGTTCCGGTGGAGGTCAACACTCCCGGCGGATCGATTTCAAAGTTGCTAACGGGATTCCCGGGGCTGAACATCCAGCAAGTGGACGGGTGTGATCTGATCGCGAGCTACGACGCGCTCCGGAAGGCCGTGGACTACGCGCGGAAGCGGAAGGGTCCGGCACTCGTACACGCGAAGGTCATTCGGCCGTACTCGCATTCGCTCTCGGATGACGAGGTGCTCTATCGTCCGCCGGCGGAGCGCGAGGCCGACGCGGCCGTCGATCCGCTCAACACGTTCCCGAAGTGGCTCGTCGCCGAAGGGCATGCGACCGACGCAGACATCCAGCGCATCCAGCAGGAAGTCGACGCCGAGGTGCAGGCCGCGACCGATGCGGCGCTCGAGGCTGCGCAACCTACAGCCGACACGGTCTACGTGAACGTCTACTCGCCTGAGGTGGATCCGACGAGCGAGCAGTTCGACACGGAAGACGACCCGCAGTTCTCGGGCAACGAGACCACGATGGTCGATCTGCTCAACGCGTGCATGAAGGACGAGATGCGACGCGATCCGCGCATTCTCGTCTTTGGCGAGGATGTCGCCGACGTGTCGCGCGAAGAGAACATGGCGAAGGTCAAGGGCAAGGGCGGCGT
>JAJKIR010000084.1 GCA_021154325.1 Gemmatimonas sp. | reverse complement strand
GAATCGGCGAGGATCTGCTTCTGGTTCGGCAGATGATCGTGCATGTGAAACATCCCGAAGCGCACGAGCTCGTGCGCCGTCGTCCAGACGGCGGAGGCGCCGCGATGATCGAAGTCGTAGAACGGAACTGCCTTGAGGCTGTCGTCGTAGCGAATCGCGGCGCCGGTGAGACCGCGGCCCGACCCGATCGCCGTGCGCGTCATGCCTAACGGCGTGAAAACCGCGCGGCGCATGTAGCTCTCGTACGACTCGCCGGCCGTGTGTGCGATCATCTGCTCGACGAGCCCGTAGTCGAGATTCGCATAGTTGTACACCTTGCCCGGCGGATAGACGACGATCGCGTACCGCGCGATCGCGTCGTCCATGGACGGCCGCTTCTCCGCACCGCCCTCGTAAAAGAAGCGATAGTGGAGCGGCAGCCCGGCCGTGTGACTCATGACGCGCTCGACCGTGGCCTCGCGCGCGTCGGCGGCGTAGCCCGTGATCTTGCCACGGCCGAGATAGTCGTTCGCGGGACGGTCGAGCTGAATCCTCCCGCGCTCGACGAGCGTCATGATTCCCGTGGCGGTGATCGGCTTCGAGATCGACGCCATCGAGTAGAGCGTGTTCGGTGTCGCCGGCACTTTGCGCGCGACGTCCGCGTAGCCGAAGCCCTCCTCCCAGATGATGGCGCCGTGTTGCGCGACGGCGATGGCGAGGGACGGTGCGTGGAGCGAGTCGAGCAAATGACGAATGCGCGGACGCAGCGAGTCGAGAACCGGGGGCGGGGCGACCGCGACCTGCTGCGCCGCCGACGGCGCTGCAGACGCGCCGAGCGCGACGGTGACGAAGAGGACCGTACGAAGGAGAGAACGGCGGCGCATCACGAGCCTCGAGTGGATGTGTGAGCACGTCGGGTGCGGAGAGGAAGAGTACAGCGCGGGTAAGGGTTGCGTCAGAGATGAGTGTTCCCCGCTCGCGGCCGATTGTCCTCGGTGCATTTGTTGAGGGATGCAAATCGGAGGGAGTGCCGTGATGCCTGGTTGCGACACGCGTTCGAGATTCGGCCAGCTGCTGCCACTTGTTCTCCTGCTGGCACCCGTCGGCGTCGCGCGCGCACAGCGACTTCCCAACGATGCAGCGGTCCCCCGACGAGAGAACAGCTACGGCCACACGATTGCCGTGCCGAGCGCGGTCGCGGTGCCGCTCCGCGGGCACGTCGTGCTCGATGGGCGGCTCGACGAGCCAGCATGGGCCGCGGCGCGGCCAATCACCGACTTCACACAGAACGATCCGGACGAGGGGAAGCCCGCGTCCGAGCGCACGGAAGTGCGCTTCCTCTTCGACGCCGACGCGCTCTACGTCGGCGCGAAGCTGTACGATGCGCTCGGCGCGCGAGGTGTCACGACGCGGCTCGTGCGGCGTGACGCGAACTTCGCCTCTGATTACTTCCAGCTCGTCATCGACTCGTACCACGATCACCTGAGTCGCGCCTTCTTCGAGGTGAACCCTTCGGGCTCGAAGTCGGACTACATCGGCATCGGCACGTCCTGCTGCGATCCGTCGTGGGATCCGATCTGGGAGGCGGCGACACACGTCGACAGCGACGGGTGGACGGCGGAGATTCGCATTCCCTACAGTCAGCTGCGCTTCTCGCGCGACTCGGTGCAGACGTGGGGACTCGAGGTTCGTCGGTTCATCAAGCGACGCGACGAAGAGGACGATTGGTCGTTCTGGCACAAGAACGAAGCGGGCGGACCGTCTCGCTTCGGGCACCTCGAGGGGCTGCGCATTCCCGCAGCCACATCCCATCTGGAGCTGATGCCGTACGCGAGCGCGAAGTCGTCAGCGCTCGCCTCCGCCGCGGGCACGCCATTCGATACCCGCGGCCAGCCGAAGGTGAGCGCGGGACTCGACGCCCGTTATCGCGTGACGTCGAACCTCACGCTCAATGCGACCATCAATCCGGACTTCGGGCAGGTCGAAGTCGATCCCGCCGTACTCAATCTGTCGGCGTTCGAGACGTTCTTTCCCGAGAAGCGGCCGTTCTTCGTCGAGGGCGCGCAGGTCTTCGACTTCGGCAGCTTTGGCTGCAGCTTCTGCAGCAATTTCGAGCCGATCCAGGGCTTCTATTCCCGTCGCGTCGGACGCACGCCGACAGGGGCGTCACTCGCCACCGACAATTTCGCGTTTGCTGATGTCCCGGATGCCACGACTATCCTCGGCGCCGGCAAGATCACCGGTCGCACCGCGAGCGGCTACACGGTGGGCCTGCTCGACGCGGTGACGGGCCAGGCGAGCGCGCGCGTGCAGACGGTCACGGGACAACGCGCGCAACAAGAGGTCGAGCCGCGCGCGAACTATTTCGTCGGCCGGCTCAAGCGCGATCTGCTGAACGGCGATCTTGTGGTCGGCGGCATTCTCTCGAGCGTCGCTCGCAACATCGACACGGCATTTGCGCCGCTCCTCGCGAAGCACGCAGAGATGCTCGGCGGCGATCTGGTGTACCACTGGCATGAGAAGATGTACGCGGTCACGGCGATAGCCGCGCTCAGCAACGTGTCCGGCGATCCGCGCGAGATCCTGCTCCGGCAGCAATCGAGCGCGCGCTATTTCCAGCGTCCTGACCGCAGTCCGAGCAGCGGCGGATTGTTCTCGGCCCGACTCGACTCGACAGCGACGTCGCTCCGCGGCTTGGGCGGCTATGCTCGGCTCGCCAAGGAGACGGGCGACTGGACGTGGGACACGATGGTGAACACGCGCACTCCGGGCTACGAGACGAACGACTACGCCTTTCAACAATTTGCGGACTACATCTCGTACAATGCGAACGTGAATCACTTCTGGTCCAAGCGCACACGCTGGTACCAGACGATGGTCAGCATTCTCGGGGCGCAGACGCAGCAGAATTACGAGGGAGATCGCACGGCGCTGCAGTTCCACGAGTACTGGAACGTTCAGACGCGGCAGTTCTGGTCCATCCAGGAGTTTCTGATCGTCAGACCCGGCACACTGGACGATCGCCAGCTGCGCGGCGGGCCATTGGTGCGGAGGCCGGACAGCCGGTTTACGGAGCTCGACATCCAGAGCGACTCGCGGCACATGGTGAGCGGGAGCCTCGGGCTGCACCATTTCTGGGACGCGCAGGGCGGGCGCGATCCGGGCTTCAATCTCAGCGCCACGATCCGACCCGTCTCGAACATGAGTCTCTCGTTAGGCCCGTCATTCGATTGGGCGAGGGACAACACGCAGTACGTGACCGCCGTCGATGACCCGACCGCCGCGACCTTCTACGGCACGCGCTACGTGATGTCGTCGTTGAAGCAAACGACAGTGGGCCTGGATACGCGGCTCAGTCTGACGTACTCGCCTACGATGAGCCTCGAGCTGTACGTGCAGCCGTTCTTCGCCGCCGCGCACTACTTCGATTTCAAGGAGTACGCGGCGCCACGGACGTCCCGGCTTCGCGTCTACGGACGCGACCAGGGGACGATCACGCAGATCGTGGGGCGCGACGGCGTACCGACCCAGTACACGATCGATCCCGATGCCGCGGGTCCCGCTGCTCCGTTCACGATCGACAATCCGGACCTCACCGAAGCATCGCTGCGCGGCAACGCCGTGTTTCGATGGGAGTATCGGCCCGGCTCCGTGCTCTATGTCGCGTGGACGCACTCTCGAGCCGCCGACACGTCGTTCGGAAACCTGGAGCTCTATCGCGACCGCGACGCGCTCTATGCTTCGCGACCGGACAACATCTTTCTCGTGAAGGCGAGTTGGTGGCTTCCCTTTTAGCGTCGGGCGGCAACGTGAGCCACTCTAACGGGAGAATCTGAAAAAAGAGTGATCCGAATGACACGAATAATCCGAATTGCTCCGTGAAACTTGAGAGCTCCAGCGGCCTCCGTCGGGCAGTCATTCAATTTGGAACTGCACACCAACAAATTTCAGCCTACCGGGGCCGCCGGAGCTCTACTCGCCAAACGGAGAAATTCGGGCAGTTATTCGCGTAATTCGTGATCAGGTTTTTTCAGAGCGTCACGATAGAGGGACACACTCGGAGCTACGAGACTTTCGCCCCGATCACACCCTCCAGATAGCGTTTACTAATCTCCGCCGACTCCCTGGGCGTGCCTTTTTTGTCCGGCACGCTGTCCAGCTCCACGATGGCCCAGCCGGAGAAGTGCACGTCCCGGAGCGCCGCGAAGACGCCGCGAAGATCGACGGTCCCTCGGCCGAGCTCGACGAATTGCTTCTCGCGGAGATCCTTGATGTGCAGGAGGAGCAGACGGTCCGCGTACTTGCGGATTGCCGCGACGGGATCGCCGCCACCCGCCTGGTAGTGCGCCACGTCGAGGAGGAGACGGACGTAGCGAGGATCGGACGCGGAGAGAACGCGGTCGATGTCGGCGGGCTTCTCCCCGATGCTGCCGAGGTGCGGGTGATAGGCGACTGGAATGCCGAGCGCCGAGGTGCGCTTGCCAATCTCGGTCAACAGATGGCCGAGGCGCTCGTGATCCCCGGCCGCGACGTCCCGCCCCTTGGGTCGTTCGTCGATGAGCTGCAGATAGAGACCGCCCGCGTCACGGAGGAATTTCGCGTGCGCCACGTGCTCGTCGATCGTGCGCGCCTCGGTGGCAGGATCGATGGAAACGTTGCCGCTGGAGAGCGCGACGAAGGTGAGCTTGTGACGGGCAAGCAGATCGCGGAGCGCCGACGGGCGATCGCCGAAGCGTGAGAGAACGCCGGAACGGAGCTGAATGCCCGGGAAACCGACAGCGCCGATCTCCTCGATCGCCTGCTCGTCGTTGCCACCCCAGGTGATTGCGGCATAGCCGAAGCGGATGGTGCCGGCATGTTCGGCACGAAGCCCCAACACGTTAGGCAGAGGCACCAGCGCCGCCGCGGCCCCGGCACCCACTTGGCGAACAAAGTCTCGGCGCGTCGTCATTTCTAACGCTCGCTGGCTGGCAATGGGACAAACGTGACCTTTCGTGCTCGCGGTCCGCAAGACGAAATGGCAACAGGTAAAGCGATCGCGCTGTCTAACAGTGAAACCCAGATTCTACGTCTCGAGCCCCGAGCCCCATGATCCGCTCGCTCGCGCCACGACTTGTCGCCGCCGGATTAATCATCGTCTCCGCCCGACTGAGTGCTCAGTCGGCAATCTTCCTCGACCGGAGCTATGCCGTAAGGATGTCGCCCGACCGGGGGCTTCTCTACGAGGCGGTCCCGGCGTTCCCGCTCTTTCTGAACAACCGCACCGCCGGACTCTACTCGAGCCTCCTCGAACCCACTCCGCGGTGGTCGACAGGGGGGATGCTGGTCTTGACCCCGATGTTCCGCATCCGTCAGGTCGAGGAGAAAGAGTCGGCGTCGCAGCCGGTGAGGATGCCCTCGTTCATGCCAAAGTTGACGGCGCAGTTCCTCGCGGCGCGTCGCATTGGCGGCACCGTGCGTCGAGCCGCGGCCGAGACTCCGTTGTCCGCGATGATCGTCGGCCTCGACCTCAGCTTCGGTCATTACTCGAACGGCCAGGCCGGGTGCTTCCGGGCCAATCAGCGACCGAAGCCGGACGGCAGCGGCGACTGCGAAGTCGACCCGACCGCGGGGCCGGGTGCCGATACCCTGAATACCGTCGACGGCAGCTTCTCGACGTGGTATTTCCGCGGCCAGACGCATCTGCGCTTCGCGCACTATCGCGACTCGCTGCCCCTCGTCGCGTTCACACTTTCTGGCGGAGCGGACTGGCACCCGGCGTTTCTCGAGCCGATCGGGGGAATGGACACCGCGCTGGCCGCGGTGTATGGACGGCTCCGGCCGTTCGCCGGCGCGGAGCTGATGCGCCAGAGTGAATGGCCATGCGCACCTGCCCCGCTCTCCTGGCTTCCCTGCGGGCTGGGGCGCGTGCGCGCGAGCGTGAACGTCGAGTACATCGGCACGCATCCGCCACGGGTGTCGAACGTCGCGACGACGTCGGAGCTCGCGTGGACGTTCCGTCGTTATGCAGGACTGGGTGCGCTCGTGCGACTGCACACTGGCCAGGACTATTACAACATGGCGCTCGGGCACGAGCTGAACGTGTTCCAGTATGGCGTGACGTTCGATCTCGAACGGTTCGATCCGCTGCGCTCTCGCTGAGCTGGCGAGCACTGGCGAAGTTGGAGGAGACGATCATCTTGTTACGATGCAGCTTGCCGTCAATCCGCCAATTCTTCCCATGCTCGCGAATCGCGTCGGCGAGCTGCCGACCGGCGACGGGTGGATCTATGAGCCGAAGTGGGATGGCTTCCGAACGCTGATCTTCCGCGATGGGGACGAGCTGTTCATCCAGAGCCGGGACGAGAAGCCGCTGGAGCGATACTTCCCCGAGCTCGTGGAGCCGCTCAAGGCGCAGCTTCCCGAGCGCGCGGTAGTCGATGGCGAAATTGTAATCGCGTTAGGCGGCGCGCTCGACTTCGAGGCCTTGCAGCTGCGGCTGCATCCGGCGGCGTCGCGCGTGAAGCTGCTCGCGAAGGAGACGCCGGCCTCGGTCGTCTTCTTC
This sequence comes from Gemmatimonas sp., assembly GCA_021154325.1. GTDB lineage: Bacteria > Gemmatimonadota > Gemmatimonadetes > Gemmatimonadales > Gemmatimonadaceae > AG2. The sequence continues at coordinate 6,074 of JAJKIR010000084.1, read as the reverse complement.
GACATTCTCTGCGCGCACGATCGCGACCTGCGCACGACTCCTTTCGGAGAGCGGCGCGCGATGCTCGAGTCGCTCCTCGGCGACGCCGCGGCGCCGCTCCACCTCACGCCGGCGACGCGCGACCGTGCCGTCGCCGCTGACTGGTTTCGCCGCTTTGAAGGCGCGGGGCTCGACGGCGTGATCGCCAAGCCGGAGCGCGGCGTCTACGAGCCGAACAAGCGTGTCATGCTCAAGGTGAAGCACGAACGCGAGTGCGACTGCGTCGTCGCGGGCTTTCGCTGGCACAAGAACGCCCACGGGACGGCGATCGGCTCGCTCCTGCTCGGGCTATTCGATGATGTCGGCAACCTCGAGCACGTCGGCGTCTGCGCGAGCTTCACCGCGGCCAAGCGACGCGAGCTCGTGGAGTTTCTCGCGCCGTACCGCAGCGACGCGCTCGTGGGCCATCCGTGGCGCGCGTGGGCAGAGTCGCAGCCTAACGAGAACGAGGCGGTCCACCGGCGCCCGGGAATGCAGAGCCGCTGGAGCCAGGGCAAGGATCTCTCGTGGGAGCCGCTCCGGCCCGAGCTCGTCGCCCAGGTGGCGTACGACCACATGCAGGGCAGCCGCTTTCGGCATACCGCGCAGTTCCGGCGTTGGCGCAAGGACAAAGCGCCGCGTGACTGCACCTTCGCGCAGCTCGAGGTCGTGCCCCCGCACGAGCTGGCGGCGATCTTCGCTGGTCGTTAGGCCGCGTGGATCGGGTTGGCGCGCAGCGGAAGCCATCCCCGCCGGGAGAGCCCAAGGCTCTCGGACGCGAATGCCGCGAATTGTAAAGCGAATCCAACCGACTGGCATAAACGGTCTGTTGAGCGGGGCTCCTCAAGACTTCCTTGGTTGGATGTTGAAGTGATGTCCGGATGCGCGAGGTTGGATTCGCTCGCATTCGCGGCATTAGCGATCCAACGGCCCTCCAAGCATGCCAACCGAGTCTCGTGAATGCCGCAAGAACTACCCCCCTTTCGGCGGCGGGCGGCGCTTGCCGCGGCCCCAGCGCTCGCGCCACTCGCGCGTCGGATCATCATCGGGATCCGGCGTCTCCTGCGGCGGCCGCAGCTCGTTAGGCACGTGCCGCAGATTCACGCGGATCCTCGTCCACGTCGACGAGCGGCCGCGCATCGAGTCGACGAGCACGTCGTCGACGGCGAGATGCTCGGCGGCTTCGGGGTGTCGCGTCTTCCACCGCTCCAGCCCCGCGAGGGCGGCCTCCTTGCTGGGCGAGTTGGCGACGACGATGAGCGGCATCTTCGCGCGCGGCGCGCCGGTTCGCGCCTTGGTCGCGGAGCGGGCGCGCGACGGTGCCACGCGCATGCTCTCCCCCTCCATCTTCCGAAAGTGTGGCGGCCAGGGCGCGTCGCCGAGGCCCGCGGCTTCGTCCCGTGCCGCCAGCTCCAGCAGGGCGTCGAGGGCCCCGGCGTGCGCGTCCATCGCCGCGTGCGGATCGCCTAACGACGCATAACGAGCGGGCATCGTTGCGACGGTGAAGTCGGCGGGCTCGCAGTCTGCGATCTCGCTCCACTCGAGAGGCGCCGAAACGCGCGCGTCCGGGAGCGGCCTCACCGAATATGCCGAGCAGGTCGTGCGGTCCTTCGCGTTCTGGTTGTAGTCGAGGAAGACGCCGCGACGCTCCTCCTTCCACCACTTCGACGTCGCGAGCGTGGGCGCGCGGCGCTCGATCTCGCGCGAGAACGCGAGCGCGGCGCGACGCACCTCGGTGAAGCTCCATCGCGGTTGGATCCGCACGTTCACGTGCATCCCGCGCGAGCCACTCGTCTTGGGCCAGCCGCGAAGGCCAAGCTCCTCCAGCAGCGATTTGGCCTCGGCGGCGACGCGACGCACATCGTCCCACGCGACGCCGGGTCCGGGGTCGAGATCGATGCGGAGCTCGTCCGGGTGCTCCAGGTCCGTCGCGCTCACGGCGTGCGGGTGAAGCTCGATGCAGCCGAGATTGACCACGAACGCGAGTCCCGCCGCGTCATCGACGACGATCTCTTCGGCGGTCCGACCGGATGGAAAGGCGAGAGTGACCGTGCGGAGCCACGATGGTCGCTTGTCGGGCGCGCGCTTCTGGTAGAACGGCTCGCCCTCGGCGCCGTTGACGAAGCGCTTGAGGACGATCGGTCGGTTGCGGATGCCGCCGATGGCTCCGTTCGCGACAGCGAGGTAGTACTGGACAATCTCCAGCTTCGTGAGGTTGACCTCTCGCGAGAAATAGAGCTTTTCCGGATGGGTTATCCGCACCTCGCGGCCGTCGATGGTGAGGACTTCGGCGGGCTCTTCGCGCGGCATTATGCGCGCGCTCGACGGATAGTTGACATGACGTCATAACGAAGCGGCCGGGCGATGCGCGGCGCAAGCCGCTTGCGACCATCGTGCGTCCTGGGCTAAGCTCTCTGCGCCCTCACGCCATCGATGTCATGCGACTCCTCGCGCTTACGTTTCTCATCGCTTCGCCGCTCCCGGCGCAGGCGCCGTCGGCGCTGCTCGCCGATATCGACCGCCGCATCCCCACTGTCGCCGACAGCGTCGTCGCCTGGCGACGCGACATTCACGAGCATCCGGAGCTCTCGGGTCAGGAGACGCGCACCGCGGCGCTCGTCGCCGCACGTCTCCGCCGCTTCGGCATCGTCGTGCGGACGGGCGTCGGCGGTACCGGTGTGGTCGGCGTGCTCAAGGGCGGCCGGCCAGGACCCGTCGTCGCATTGCGCGCGGACATGGACGCACTGCCCGTCACGGAGGACGTCGACGTCCCATTCCGATCCCACGTTCGGGCGGAATACAACGGCCAGGAGGTCGGCGTGATGCACGCGTGCGGTCACGACACGCACGTCGCGATGCTCCTCGGCGCGGCCGAGGTGCTGGCGGGCATGCGCGACCGGCTGCCGGGCACGGTGGTGTTCCTCTTCCAACCCGCGGAGGAGTCGCTCGGGGGCGCGGAGGGGATGATCCGCGACGGGGCGTTAGACAATCCTAAAGTCGAGGCGGTCTTCGGGCTTCACGTCTTTCCGTACACGGTAGGGAGCGTCGTGTATCGGCCAGGTGCGTTGATGGCCGCCGGCGGCACGCTACGCATTGTGGTGCGCGGGCGTCAGACTCACGGTGCGATGCCGTGGAATGGCGTCGATCCGGTGGTCGTCGCGTCGCAGATCGTACTCGGGCTGCAGACCGTCGTCAGCCGGCAGACGGACCTCACGGCGAGCCCGGCGATCGTCACCGTCGCCACGATCAATGGCGGCGTGCGGTACAACATCATCCCCGACAGCGTCGTGATGACGGGCACCATTCGCACGTTCGACGAGACGCAGCGGCAGCAGCTGCCGATTCTCGTCAAGCGCACCGCGGAATCGATTGCGGCCGCCTCCGGCGCGACGGCCGCGGTGGAGGCGTCCGTCGCCGGCACGATCACGTACAACGATCCCGCGCTCGTCGAGCGGATGCGGCCGACCGTCGAGCGGGTGATCGGCGGCGGCATTGCCGGCGCGAAGGTGCTCTCGGGTCCACAGACGACGACGTCGGAGGACTTCTCCCTCTACCAGCAACGCGTGCCCGGGATCTTCATGTTCCTCGGCGTCACGCCGGTTGGCACGGATCCGAAGCTCGCAGCGCCTAACCACTCGCCGAAGTTCTACGTCGATGAGCGCGCGCTGCCGATCGGGGTGAAGCTCCTGTCGCAGCTTGCGGTGGATTATCTGGTCGGTGGACGGCGAACCGTGAGCGGTGAACCGTGAACCGTGAACCGTCCACCGTCCACCGTCCACCGTCTATCGCGTAAGCGTGAACGCGAAGCGCTGTTCGACGAGCTGCCGCACTGGGCGGCCGTCGAGGATCGCCGGCAGATAGCGCGACCGGAGCAGCGACTGTCGCACCGCTTCGGCGAACTGAGGATGCGTCGCTTCGGGGAAGTCGATCGACGCAGACTCGGCATGGCCCACGCTGTCGACAACGAAACGCGCGAGCACTGTGCCTTCGATCTGCGCGGCGCGGAGCGCGGCCGGATATACCGGCACCGGATTTCCTGGCCGCGGCGCCGCGGCCTTGTCCACCAGGCGTGACGTGTACACACCACCGGGCGGACTCACAAGGCCGGCGCGATCGACGACACCAATGCCGAGAACCCCACCGCCGCTGAAAACGATAGGGGATACCGCAGGACCCTGGTACACGGCGTCGATGGGCGGGAGGTCGGTGGGAATGGTCACAGGGGGTACGACGTACCGCCCGACGGGTGGTAGGAACGTGCCGGGGATCGGCTTCTCGCGAGTGGCATTCCGGGGCGACTCGGTGCGAGTCGGCACTACCGTAAAGATCACTGGCGGCTGTGGCTTCACATCCTTGACTGGGACCGCTGTCGCGCGCGCTGTCGCGACGATCGCTAATGCGATCGCGGCCGTATGTGCGGCGATGCTCACGATCGTGCCACCAGCGCGCCGGGTGGGAGTTGCTCGTGACTCGAGAAGGGTGCGCAGCATCGTGCTCTCCGGTTGAGTACTCCGGACAACATGATGTTCACTCGCTCGGCGTGCATGACGATTCGCCCACGCCGTGATGAACAACTTCTCAAAGCTGGATGAAGCTTTGATTACGGCCGCTTACGACTGCTGTAGCGGATCTGAACACCTTCTGGCCGGCGTTCTGCATAAAGAGAGACACATGGCGAAGACCAAACGGAGACTGTCGGAACTCGACGCGATCGACGAAGAGCACGACACGATCAACGTCATCATCGAGACGAGCCGCGGCGCGCGCACGAAGCTCGCCTATGATCCGGACGCCGGCACCTTCGTGGCCAAGAAGATCCTGCCGCAAGGCATGAGCTTTCCCTTCGACTTCGGCTTCATTCCGTCGACCACCGGCGGCGACGGCGATCCGCTCGACGTGCTGCTCCTGATCGACGAGCCGGTGCCGGCGGGAACGCTCGTTCCCGCGCGCCTCATCGGCGTCATCGAGGCAACGCAGACCGAGCGTGACGGATCATCGATGGAGAATCATCGCCTCATCGCCGTCGCAACGATCAGTGAGCTCTTCGCGGATGTGAAACGTTTCGACGATCTGCCGGACGCCGTGATGAACCAGATCGAGCATTTCTTCATCAGCTACAATGAGCAGGCGGGCAAGCACTTCGAGCCGACGGACAGAAGTGGCGCGCGTCGCGCGCGGACGCTCGTCGACAAGGCAATCCGGCAACACAGGAAGAAATAGATCGCTCTCAGCTCGCTGCCCCCAGCTCTTTCTCGATGCTCTCGGCCGGCGCGGAGCTCGGCGTCCTCGTGGCGATGGTGAACCGGTCGCCCTGCGTCAGCAGGTGTACCGTAACGTTGTAGATCGACATCGCACGGTCGCGCTCTTCCTCGGCGATGTTCGTGTTCGTCACCGTCGCGCCATCGACCACGTAAACAGCACCTTCCCCGAGGACGCGAAAGCCGCGCGATGGATTGAGCGCGATGGCGGTATTCTCGTCGAGGCCGACGCCGAGGATGCGCGGATTCTGCGCCACGACGCCGAGGAGCCGGCCGATGCGTCCACGTTCCGCGAAGTGCTGATCGATGACCATGTCGTGGGCGAGACCGAGTCCGGGCGCCAGCTGCAGGTCGGGACCGATGCGATGCGATCCGTTGCTGCCGCCTCCGATGAGCATCGTCTCGCTCATCACGGATGCGCCGGCCGACGTCCCGGCGATCATGCCGCCACTCGCGAAGATCTCGACCAGTCGCGAGAAGACGGGGGTGTCGCCGATCATGCTCGTTATGCGCAGTTGATCGCCTCCGGTGAGAAACACGGCCGTCGCGTCTTTCAGAACACGCAGACTCTTCGGCGACTCGGCGTCGGCGCGCGACTCGATCGAGAGCCTCCGCACGTGCCTGACGTTCAGCGCGCGAAAGACTCCCTCGTATTCCTCCCACAGCTCCTCGGGCTCCTCGCTCGCTACCGCGGACACTACGAGCGTACCGCTGCCAACGCGCCGCGCCAGGTAGCGTAGGATGAGGCGTTCGTGATGCTTGTCCTCGTGGCCGCCGATGACGAGCAGCTCGCCCTTC
>JAJKIR010000083.1 GCA_021154325.1 Gemmatimonas sp. | reverse complement strand
GACTTCGCGATCAAGCGGCCGATCATCACGGTGGTGACGATGATCGCGCTGGTGGTGTTCGGCCTCGCGTCTCTCGCGCGGCTGGATACGGACGAATTTCCAGCGATCGACGCACCGATCGTGTTCGTCGGAATCGCCTACCCGGGCGCTTCGCCCGATGTCGTCGAGCGCGAGGTCGTGACGCGACTCGAGGACAAGATCTCCGGGATCAGCGGGATCGATAAGATCAACTCCACGTCGACCGACGGATTCGCACAGATCATCGTGCAGTTTGTATTCAGTAAACCCGTCGACCAGGCGACGCAGGATATCAGGGACGCGATCTCGGGGGTGCGGTCTCAATTGCCGCAAGAGATCCTCGAACCGATCATCCAGCGCTTCGATCCCAATCAGCTGCCGATCGTGTCGCTGGCGCTGACCTCGTCGGTGCTGTCGCGGCCGCAGCTCACGGCACTTGCCGATCCCGGCATCGCGGGCGACCTGCGGGCCATTGCCGGCGTCGCGCAGGTGAATGTCGTCGGCGGCGACAGCGCGCAGCTGAACATCAACGTGCGACCGCGGGATCTCTCCGCGTTCGGCGTCGGGATCGATCAGGTCGTAACCGCGGTGCGTGCGCAGAATCTCGCCGCGCCGGTGGGGCAGGTGAACAGCGCAATGGAGCAGCGGTCGATCCGGCTCGAGGGACGATTCGAGCATCCGGAGGAGTTCAACCAGCTCGTCATCGCCCAGCGTGGAGGCTCGCTCATCACGCTCGGTCAAGTGGCGACGGTGGAGGCGGGCGCGGCGGAGCCCAACTCGGCGGCGCTGTTCAACGGCCGTCAGGCGATCGGATTGGACATCGTGAAGTCGCGCGAGTACAGCACGACGGCGGTGGCGGATCTCGTCAAGGCGCGCATCGATCAGCTGCAGAAGACGCTGCCCGCCGGGACGCGGCTCGAGGTGGTTCGGGACGCCGGCGTCCGCGTCCGCAATTCGGTGCGCAATGTTGTCGAGGCGCTGGTCGAGGGCGCGGTGCTCACGGTGCTCGTGGTCTTCCTCTTCCTCAACTCCTGGCGCTCGACGGTCATCACCGGCCTCGCGCTGCCGGTGTCGGTGCTGACGTCGTTCGTGCCGCTCGCGATCTTCGGCTTCACGCTCAACACGATGTCGCTGCTCGGGCTCTCGCTCGCGATCGGGATTCTGATCGACGACGCGATCGTCGTCCGCGAGAACATCGTGAGGCACGTGGAGCTGGGACGCGACCACATGACGGCGGCGCACGAGGGCACCGACGAGATCGGACTCGCCGTCGCCGCGACGACCTTCTCGATCGTCGCCGTCTTCGCGCCGGTGGGCTTCATGCCAGGCGTCGCGGGGCAGTGGTTCAAGCCGTTCGCGCTCACGATCGCCTGCGCGGTGCTCGTCTCGCTGTTCGTCTCGTTCTCGCTCGATCCGATGCTGTCCGCGTACTGGCCGGATCCCCAGCTCGAGGCACACGAGCGGCGCAATCCGATCGCACGCGCGCTCGATCAATTCAACGTCTGGTTCGACCGGCAGGCGGATCGCTACAAGGGTCTGATCGCCTGGGCGCTCGATCATCGGTGGACGATGGTGGCGCTCGCCGCGGTGTCGTTCTTCGGCGCGATCGCGTTGCAGGTCATGATCGGCGCGTTCGCGTTCGTACCAGTGAGCGATCAGAGTGAGCTGAACATCGCGATCGAGACGGCGCCCGGATCGAGTCTCGATTACACGACGCTCAAGGCGGAGGAGGTCGCGCGCATGATCCGTTTGCGGCCCGAGGTGTTGTACACGTACACGACTGTGGGCAGCAGCAGCGGCTCGGGAGCCGTCGACAACGCGAGCATCTACGTCAAGCTCAAGCCGAAGAATCAGCGCGCGGTCAGCCAGAACGCACTTGGCGAGCAGCTGCGGACGCAGATGCACTTGTTAGGCGGAGCGACCGCCTACATCTTCGCCTCGGGCTTCGGTGGCGCGCAGAAGCAGCTCCTGCTTCAGCTCCAGGGGCAGGATCCAACGATGCTCGCGCAGCTCGCCGATCGGATCGCGGCGCTGGTGCGCGAGACGCCCGGTGCCGTCGACGTCGGGCTCTCGACGCGCGGGCAGAAGCCGGAGCTGAATGTGAGGGTGAACCGCGGACTCGCCGGCACGTTAGGCGTGAATCTCGGACAGCTGGCGCAGTCGCTGCGGTTCGCGTTCGCCGGCGTCGACGCGGGAACGTGGATCGATCCCACGGGGATCTCGCGCTACGTGCACGTACGCTTGGTACCAGAGGCGCGTGAAAATGCGAGCGACCTCGGTCAGCTGCCGGTCGTTGTCACGCCGGGCGCATCGGGCGCCATGAGCCAGGGCACGGGCACCGGACCAACCACTCCGCCCGTCGTACCGCTGAATCAGGTGGCGACGATCACGCCCAGCTTCGGACCGGCGCAGATCGATCACTACCAGCGGCAGCGCGTGATAACCATCGGCGCGAACGTCGAGGGTGCATCCTTCGGCAACGTCTCGCAGGAAGTGATGCGCAAGGTGGGCCGGCTGCAGATGCCCACGGGTTATCGCGTCTCCGCCGGCGGTCAGGCCGAGAGTCAGAGTCAGGTATTCGGAAGCATCTTCACGGCGCTCGGCATCGCCGTGATGCTCATGTACCTGATCCTCGTTGTCCAGTTCGGGTCGTTCCTCGATCCGCTGGCGATTCTGATCTCCCTACCGCTCTCGCTCATCGGTGTGGTGCTGGCGCTGCTCATCACGCGCGACAGCCTGAACCTGATGAGCCTCATCGGCGTGATCCTGCTCATGGGTATCGTCGCGAAGAATGCGATTCTGCTCATCGACTTCGCGAAATGGGCGCACAAGGACGGCCGCCTCGACCGCCGCGAGGCGCTCATCCAGGCCGGCCGGATCCGGCTGCGACCGATCATGATGACCACCCTCGCGCTGATCGCCGGCATGATCCCGGTGTCGCTCGGCCTCGGCGAGGGTGCCGACTTCCGTGCGCCGTTAGGCAGGGCCGTGATCGGCGGCGTGATCACGTCGACGGTCCTCACTCTCGTCGTGATCCCGACGATCTACGAGATCCTCGACGAATGGCGAGAAGGGCTATTCGCTCGGTTCCGTCGGCGGTCCATTGCGCATCACCCTGTTCCCGTCGAGAGCCCCGGGGACTGAGTCGGGACGCGGGTTGCGGGTTGAGGGACGCGGGACGGGGGACGCGCTCGAACCACTCGACGCTCCCCACTCTCCACTTTTTCACTGACGGCTCTCGCTTTCGACAACGAGAGCCATCAGTTCAGAAGTGGGCAGTGGCGCGTTGCGAGTGTTGTTCGCACATCCCCGCGTCCCGCGTCCCGCGTCCCGCGTCCCGCGTCAACGCTATCGCTTCGACTGGCGCGAGCTGCCGTCACCGTCCTCGAAGAACATGCCTGGCGGCTCGGCGCTGACGCCGAGAGCGTCGACGACGCCGTCGAGGCAGCCGCCGATGATGCGGAGGCGGCTGGTGGGCATCGCATCGAGCGCGTCGATGAGCTGCGCGAGCGCCGAGGACATCGCGCGCTGGAGCAGGACGCGGCCTGACGCGGTGAGGGCCAACTCCGCGCGGCGCGCGTCGTCGTCGGCGCGGTTCCGCCTAACAAGTCCACGGCCGACGAGCCGCGTGACCACGACGGACACCGTGCTCTGATGGGTAAAGGTGCGATCCGCGAGCTCGTTCACGGAGAGACTCGGCACCTCGGCAAGGCGCTGCAGCACCAACAGCTGTGCGGCGCTCAGGTCGAACTTCTGCTCGGCGAGACGGTGCGATTGGTGCAGCGCGCGCACGATCCGCCGCAGCCCATCCACGACCGCGGTGACTTCCTTGCGGTGAGCCTCGCTCCGCGGGCCGCGGCGGGCGGGCGCGGAGGAGGCTGACGAACCGTTGCCGCTCGACGTCGACACGGGCGCTGCCGCGGATGGGGAAGCGTTGCGCGGTTTCGCTCGTGCGCGACGATTGGCCACAGTCCCTCCCCGTTTCCGTTCTAGTTAGGCGCGGTCACCAAGAGATTACGAGAGAGGCGTCGATCTCGTTGAGGGCGCGGCAGCCGGCGAGCGCCATCGCGAGATCGATCTCCGCGCGGAGATGCTCCAGGACCGCGACGACGCCGCTCTCGCCGTCGAGGGTCAGCCCCCAGAGCACGGGCCGTCCCACCAGCACGGCGCGAGCGCCGAGAGCGAGCGCCTTGAGAACGTCGATCCCGCGGCGTACGCCGCCATCCAACAACACCTCGACCCGCCCCTGGACAGCATCGACGATGTGCGGCAGCACCGTGATCGGCGCGGGCACGCCGTCGAGCTGCCGGCCGCCATGATTCGATGCGATCACGGCCGCGGCGCCGTGCTCCACCGCGAGCGCGGCGTCGTCGGGTGCGAGAACGCCCTTTATGATGACCGGCAGCGGCGATACCGACCGCAACCAATCCACGTCGTCCCACGTGAGGTTCGCGTCCCACATATCCGCGATGTACCGTGCCAGCGAGGACTCGTTCTCGTTGCCGGATTTGTGCCGCTCGGCGTGCGCCGCCGGAAAGTTCTCGAGGCCCAGATGCGCGGGCATCCGGAGACGATTGCGGCGGTCTCGCTCGCGCTGGCCGGCCAGCGGCGTGTCGACCGTTAGGCAGAGCGCAGAGTAACCGGCGGCCGCGGCGCGGTCGACGAGCTCGCGGGTGATCGCTCGGTCCCGATAGACGTACAGCTGGAACCAGCGCGGTCCGGTCGATGCCTCGGCGATAGCCTCGAGGCTTCGGTTGGAGACCGTGCTGGCGACGAAGATCGTCCCGACGCTCGCGGCGCCGCGCGCTGTCGCAAGCTCGGCGTCGGTGTGGCAGAGGCCATGGAACCCCATCGGCGGCACGAGCACGGGGAACGACACCCGCGTGCCGAGTACGGTTGTGCGCTGGTCCCGGAGCCCGACGCCGCGCAGCATCCGCGGCAGGAGCTGCACGCGCGAGAAGGCCTCACGGTTCTCGCGCAGGGTCCACTCGTCGCCGGCGCCGCCAGCGATGTAATCGAAGAGCATCGGGTCGAGGCGCTCTCTGGCCAGCGCCTCGAGGCTCTCGAGGTTGACGATGTCGAGCATAACGAGCGGAGCGCTGGTCAGCTTTTCCGCTCGCGCCCGCGGGCGCGGCGGCGGGCCACGCGCTGGCGGCGCGACCACGGAGCGGAGAGTGGCAGGCTCTGTTCCGTGACGTGTTCGGCGTCGAGACGGTCCTCGTGCGCGGAGAGCAGGTCGCTCCGTGAGATCATGCCGACCGCGACTCGCGGCGCCTCACGAGTGACGACCGGCAGGCGCCCCACTCCCGCGCGTACCATATGATCGGCCGCCTCGCGCAGGGTGTTGTCCTCGTAGACGACGACAACGCCGCGCCTCACGAGTGAACCGATCGTGACGTCCTCGCCACGCGCACCGTCGAGCAAGTCGCGGCGCGTCACGACTCCGCACAGCTCTCCCTTTTCGTCCACCACTGGGAAGCCCTGGTGCGACGCGCCGGGCGCGCTGCTCGCGAGCCAGCGGCGCACGTCGCCGAGCCGGTCGCCAGCCTTGAGCGATATGACCTCGCGCGAGGACGCGTCGCGCACGAGCACGTGGCTCAGATGATCGACGGCGTACTCGGTGCGAATGCGGGCGCCGCGCCGCGCCAGCTTCTCCGTCATGATCGAGCTGCGCATCATGAGCAGAGACACCAGATACGCGCCGCTGCAACCGGCGAGCAGGGGCAGCAGTCCCAGCGGCTGTCGCGTCGTCTCGAAGGCGAAAACGACCGAGGCGAGGAGCGCGTGCGACGCGCCAGCGAAGATCGCCGCCATCCCGACGAGCGCGGCGATATGAACGTCGACGCCGAGCTCCGGCCCGATCATGCTGCCTAACGAGCCGAGCGCCGCGCCGAGGCCGCCGCCAATGGTGAATAGGGGAGCGAGGGTTCCGCCCGATGTCCCGCTTCCCAGATAGATGGCCCACGAGAGGAACTTCAGCACGATGAGTACGATGAGCGCGCGGCCGACGATGGTGCCCGACAGCACCGCGTCGATGTTCGTGTAGCCGACGCCGAGCGTGCGCGGCTCGACATAGCCGATGAGACCGACGGCGACAGCGCCGACGAGCGGCCACCACATCCAATGGATCGGCAGCTCCTCGTAGAGATCCTCGATCCAGTACACGAATCGCGTCACGCCGACCGCTGCGACGCCGACGAGCGCGCCGATGATCGTGTACACCAGCAGCGCCTCGAGATTCGGCTGGAGGAGCGTTGGAACGGAGAACACTGGGGCCGAGCCGACGAGCGCAGCGCGTACGCCCGTCGCCACGGCGGACGCGAGTGCGACAGGAATGACCGACCGCGGACGGTACTCGAAGAGGAGCAGCTCGACCGCGAGAAGCACCGCCGACACCGGACTGCCGAATGTCGCTGCCATGCCAGCGGCAGCGCCCGCGGCAAGAAGTGTCTTTCGTTCGTCGGCGGTGACTCTGACGAACTGGCCGACGATGGAGCCTAACGCGCCGCCGGTCGCGATGATCGGTCCCTCCGCGCCGAACGGGCCGCCGGTGCCGATCGCGATCGCGGCGGAGAGCGGCTTGAGAAACATGATCCGCGGCGCGATCCGGCTGCGCGCATAGAGCACGCGCTCCATCACTTCGGGAATGCCATGACCGCGAATTGCCGCCGCTCCATAGCGCGCCATAATGCCGACGATGAACGCGCCGGTGAGTGGAACGAGGATCGACCAGGCGCCGAGCCTTGCCGTGCTGGGTGCGACGAACGCCGTGGAGACCCGGCCGTAGTACGCGACGTTGGTGATGAGCCCGATGAGTCGCGTCAGGACGTTGGCGAGCAGCGCCGCGCCCGTGCCGACGAGAATGGCGATACCGGCGATGACGACTACGCGTTGATCGACCGGAGAGTATTCCGGCGGCGCGTCGACGCTCGCGAGGGCTGGCGCGAGCGAGGGTGCGACGGGCAGACCACTCGCGGCGTTCAGCGGCGTTTGCGACTCCTCAGCCACTCCCAGCCCGAGCGTGCGGCTCGTCCTCGAACATCATCGGCGGTGCGGCGAGATCGATGCCGCTGGCCATGATCCACGTCTCCAGGAGCTCCGAGAGCGTCGAGCGCTGCTGGGGCGTCATGCGCGACATGCCGTGCATCAAGTCGCTCTGCACCGTCGGGGGCGCGCCGCGGAGCATCGATTCTCCGGCCGGCGTGAGCGCGATCTGCACGCGCCGCCGATCCGCAGTCGAGGCAAGTCGCGTGACCAGGCCGCGATCGACGAGGCGCCGAACCACGACCGAGACCGAGCTCTGGTGTGTCGCGGTGCGCTCGGCGAGCTCGTTCAAGGACTCGGCTGGCTTGTCTACCAACTGTTGAAGCACGAAGAGCTGGGCGAGGCTGATGCCGAGCTTGCCCTCGATGCTGCGCGTATTGAGACGCAACGCCCGCACGATGCTGCGGATGGCGTTCATCGCGCGGGCGGTGTCGTCCGAGGGAGCCACGGCGTTTGTATTGGTTGCCAATGTATCGAACCTAGCAATACGGCCGAGCAGGGTGCAAGTCCGTGATGCGCTTTTAGGGCGTCGCGGACGCGACCTTGGACGGCGCGCGCTTCAGCTTTGCGTCGTACCATGCCAACATGCGGCGCTGCATGTCGAGCACGTCCTCGGCGGTGGCGTTGCCGCCGCCGTGCCCACCATTCATGTAATTCACCCACACCACCTCTTTGCCGAGTCGGCGCAGCGCGTAGTACATCTCGCGCGTGTTGTCGGCAGGGACATTGGAGTCCTGAGCGCCGGTGATCAACATGAGTGGAGTCTGAATCCGGTCGGCGAACATGATTGCCGACTGCTGCACGTATTTCTGCGGCTGCTGCCAGAGCGTGGCGCCGAGGCGGTCCTGGCTCTTCTCTGCGGCGTGCACGTTGCGAACGCCGAGTCGCGGACTGTCGGTGTAGAAGCTGATGACGTCGACCTTGCCGGAGATATTGATGGCTGCCTTGAACCGATTCGTCTGGGTGACGAGGAGGTTCGTGGCGTAGCCCCCGTAGCTCGTGCCGTGCACCCCGAGGCGCGCCGAATCGGCGACGCCCATGTCGATGAGCTTGTTCGCGGCGGCCGTGACGCCCTTGATCCAGGCCTCGCCCGGATAGCCGATGTCGAAGTCGACGGAGGGCTTCGCGACGACGTAGCCGTTCGCCGTGAGCACATTGGCGACCGCGTCAAAGCTGTCGTCGAAGAAGTCCTCGTAGACGATGAAGACAGTAGGGTACGCCTTGCCGCGCTCGTAGCCGACGGGATAGTAGACCACGGCGTACTTCGAGTGGCCGTCGGCGTCGAGGTAGCTCACGAGACCCGTTGGCCCGAATCGCTTCGCCTTCAGCTGTGGGTTGGCGTCGACGAGCGGACGGAGCGAAGTGAGATCCCCGGATGCGACATAAAGCGCAGGGGGCCGATTGCCTTCGGCGACGCTGAGCGTCGCGACCTGTCCGTCCTTCGAGAGGCGGAGGTTGGAATACGTGCGACCGTCGCTGATGAGCGTTTGCTTACTGCCGGTTGCCCGGTCGTAGCGGACGATACCGCGCTCCCATTTGGCGCGCGACGCCGTCGTGAAGTACAGCTTCTTGCCGTCGCTGCTCCACGCCGCGAGAGCGACGCGCGGGAGCGGGCTCGAGGCGGAGTCTGAGCTCTCGAGGATGAGCTGCTTGGTTGCACCGGGAAGATCGAGCAGCCAGTAGCCCTGCGAGTTGGCGACGACGAGCGCGTCGTTGGCGGGGCTGTAACGGACGACGCGGAAGCGCTCGCGCTCGCGGCGCTCGCGCCCCTCGCGCGAGGTGTCGGCTGCGGCGTCGCGCTTCGTCTCGACAGCCGGACCGGCGACCTGACGCGCCGTGGTGTCCGCGACCGTCGCGACGTACACGCGCCCGTCCTTCGCGTAAGCGTAGTGGGCGCCATCCTCGGACCAAACGATGTTCGTGCCTTTGAGGGTCGCGAGGAGCACGCGCGGCTTCGTGCACGCATCGGCGGCGGGCGCACACGCGAGCCCTCGCGCCACGAGCTTGCTCTCGCTGCCGAAGATGACGTCGTAGTCCGTCTTCTTCGTGATGTCCTCGCTGTAGCTGAGCGTGGCGCCGTCGTCGCTTGGCTCCCAGCTCGCGATCATGGTCTCGGGGAGGAGCTCGGTGATTCTGCCGCTCGCGAGATCGTAGGCGACGACACTCCGCACGTTGGCGGCGCGCCGGAGCGCGTCCCACGTAAGGAACGGATTCTCACTCGACTGCACGAAGACGGGACCAGCGGTCATCACGGCGAACGAGTCCTGAACTGCCTTGCGCCACGCGAGGGCGTGCAAGCTGTACAGCAGCCGCTTGCCGTCCGCGCTCCACCGGAGCTCGCTGTTCTCGGCGACGTACTTTCCCTGGGGCGCGGCGACCGCCGTTAGGCGGCCGCTCTCCCGGTCCCAGATCACGGGCTGAAACGCGCCCACCTTCGCGTCGAAAACCAGGAGAGCGAGGCGCGAGCCGTCCGGTGACCAGCGCCCGGCGCGCACGTTGCGCTTGTCGGGGTAGACCGCGCGCGCGGCGCCGGAACGGGTGTCGATCACCCAGAGACGCGACGCCCCGGGGCGGATGTACGTCGGGTCGCCGTCACGGCGATAATCCACACCAAGGCCGTCGCGCCGACTCTGTGAAGTCGCGGCGAGCCAGCGACCATCGCTCGTGAGGTCGAGCGCATTGTAGGAGACGATGTCCAGCCCGTCTTCGGCGGTGAAGAGCGAGTCGGCGGCGGCTGCGGGTGCGGCCGACTGCTGCCCGGTTGGCGCCGGTTGCGCAGAGGCGCCGGCCGCGAGCACCAGCGAAACGCCGGCGAGCAGCAGGCGCGAAGGACAGAATGCGAGAACGCGCATCGATCACCGCCGGATTGAGATTGAAGTGGCCGGCGAAATGTGGGGCGGCTAGGTGCTAGGTGCTAGGTCCTAGGTGCTAGCCTCACCGTTCCAACACCCGAAGCGCAAGCGTCGTCGCGCGTCCGAAAACCTTCGATACCGTTACGGGCTCGAGTGCCTTCTGGCGCATCCTGGCGACGGGACTTCGACGCCGGCGTTGCTTCGAGCGCGGAAGCTCCGGTGCGAGGAGTGAGGCGGCGAAGACGAGCGCCGCGTCGGCAAGATCACGCCCGGCGCGTGACGGCTTACGGCTGACGATCGCCGCGTACGCGGCGCCGAGTAGTGCGGCGGAGAGGAGCTGTGTCGTTATGCCGGCCGCGGTGCGCGACCGCGGCGACATGTCCCAGCCGATGAGGTCAGCGGCGCCCGAGACGCGTTCGTCCCAGGGAACGATGCGTGGTGCGTGACGCCCGGGAAGGCGCGGCAGCACGACGCGTTCGGCGGCGGTCATCGCGGCTCCGCCAATGAGGCCAGCCAGGGCGCCGCGACCCGCGGCGGTGGCAAAGGACGGCGTTCTCGATGCTTGCATGCTGAGGTCTCGGAAGGGTTGCGCGAGGGAGTGTGCAGACGCCGTGCGAGACGCTTTCCTGGCTCGCGTTCTTTCCGGAACTCATCCAGCGGCCTCGACCTTCCGCACATGCGACATCGCCGGACGAGGGTTCATCGTCGCGCGCAGCTCGAACAGCGCGGTCTCCATGTCGCGGAGATTGACGAGTCCAAGTCGTGGGAACTCGAGCTGAAGGATGAGGAACGTCGTCGCCGCGATTGCCGCCGCGACACCGATCATGTACAGCCATGGACGGCCCGGGCCCCCGGCGAGCGCGTAGCCGCCGAACAATCCGGACGCCATGCCGCTGATGATGAACAGCGCATAGATCACCGTCGGCGGATGCATCCGCCGCGCGAGGCGCTCCCTGTCCACCGCTCCGAACAGCTCGCTCAAGGAGGGGAGCAGCAGCATCCGCGCCTTCTCTCCCTGCGGGGTCAGACATGCCGCCACGGAGCGTGACCAGGTCTCCGCTTGGGCGCGGGAGAGGCCGGCGGGTTGTGTCAGAACCGCCACCGATCCTGGAGCTTCGCTGTACCAGGCGCACAGCTCGTCGAGATAGAGACGGAGGCTGGCGCGAACGTCGCCTTGCAGATCGGGCGGCAGCGTGTCGATGCGCTCCCAGGCGGTGCCCGCCGCATTCGCCTCATTGGCGATGAGCTGCCGGCGATGGTCGAACCGGCTCGTCGCACCGGAGAAGGCGAATCCGAGCAGCAGCGCCGTTAGGCTGAACACGACTCCATCCACGACACCAACCCCGTGCCGGCCGTTCTCTCCATACGTCGCGATCCGCTGCAGCCCGAGCTGCCGCCCAACTTCGAGGAAGATCAGCATGCCGACGAACAGACCGAGCGCGATGAGGATGCTCTTCATCGCGAAGCGACCTTTTATTGCACGTGCCTCTGGATCGACAAGCTGCACCCGACCGCTGTTCTGCTCCACCCCATCCTCCTCGCTCGTGAGGTTCACCCATCACGAAACTGTGTTCCGACCCCATCACGAGTCATAGGACCATGGGGCCATCCAACACCCGTTGCGGGACGCACTGTGCAGATGCCGTGCGGGAGCGCATTCTTCCGTCGCGTTCTCATCCACGTCACCCAGCGACCTCGGCCTTCCGCACCGTACATGATGCGACCAACTGCCCTTGCTCTCACTGTTTTCCTCTGTCTCGGCTGCGCTTCGGCACCAGCTTCGCGCGACGCCCGGTCCTCGTCAGGGACAATCGCACAGCCGCACGGCAGTCTCGTCATAGTCGGCGGTGGTCCGCGTGGCGATGCCATCACGGAGAAGTTCATCGCGCTGGCAGGCGGTGCCGGGAAGGCACGCATTCTCGTGCTGCCGATGGCGTCGTCGCTGCCGGAAACCGGCGCCGAGAGCGTGGCGGAGTGGAGAAAGCACGGTGCGTCGGCGTGGAGTGAGAATCTCACCCGCGAGGAAGCGATGCGGCCGGAAACGGTGCGCGGCCTGGACAGCGCGACGGGCATCTGGTTTCCCGGCGGCGATCAGGTGAGGATCATGGCGGTGCTCGACGGGACGCCGACGGCGGCGGCGATTCGCGCTCGTTATGCAGCGGGCGCCGTCGTTGGCGGCACGTCCGCGGGCGCCGCGGTGATGTCGACGCCAATGCTGACGGGCGACGAGCGGGCACCGGGTGGAGTACGCCGTGATACGACGCAGAGCTTCATCACGATTGCACGCGAGGACGTCGTCGTCACGAATGGTCTGGGGCTCGTGAGCGGCGCCATCATCGACCAGCATTTTCTGCGGCGCAGGCGGCACAACCGATTGATCAGCGTCGTCCTCGAGCATCCGAACATGCTGGCGATCGGCATCGACGAGTCGACGGCGCTCGTCGTCGAGCCGGGGAAACCGTGGACGATCCTCGGCGAGAGCGCGGCGATCGTCTACGACGCTCGCCGGGCGACGGTCTCGGCGCCCGGTGCACCAATTCTCGGAGCGACCGACGTTCGGATGCACGTCCTCCCTTCCGGGAGCAGCTTCGATCCCGCAACCGGTGCGGCGCGTCTGCCCTGAGTCGGCGACGCTCGTGCCTAACGGGTGACGACGATCTCCCGCGTGGCGACGGCGGCCAACTCGTCCTTCGCCGTGAGAGTGAGACGAATCTCGTAGCGTCCCGGCTCGAGGCGAGAGAGGTCGAGTGTCATCGCCCGCGAGGGTATTCGGATCTCACCGTTAGGCGTCTCGCGCCATTGGACCTTCACGGGCGAGAAGGGTGACGCGAGATGAAGCCGCTCGGCCGCGCGCCGGCGCCACCCTTCCTTGACGCGGTCGATCTGAAGGGCGACGTCGAACGTCTCGCCCTCGGGCCGGGCGCCGTACGTCTCGAAGAAGACCCCAACGGGCCTCGACGCCGAGACGTGATCGTCGTGCACAGCGAGCGGCAGCACGGCGTCGAGAGCCTGGAGTTGGGTGTCGGGGCTCGTGGGCGTGAAGATGAGCAAGTCTGAAATCCCGATGCGGCCGAGAGTCGCGGGCGGGGCGATCGAATAACGAGTGCGAGCCGCGCTGCGGGACGCGCTGTCGAGAAGCTCGACGCTCACGACCATTGGATGCCAGGGCGCCGTTGTCGTGAGCACGCCACGAGGTGGCGCGACATGCTCGACCGAGCCACGCGCTTCGCCGACGTGTGTCGAGTCGATCGGGGCGGTGAAGAGTCCCGCCTCGATGGGCGCGCGCGCGAAGAGCGTATCGTCGCTCACGTCGTATGCGGCGACGACGAGCGCCGAATCGCCGCGCCGGAAGAGCGCGATCTGGCGTCGCGGGAGGGACTGAAAGTGTCTGGCGTAGGCAGGCGCGTAGATAGTTCGCGCCGAGTGGAGCTTCAGCTCCCAATCGTCAATCGAGAGCGAGTCTGGCGACAGGAAGACGCGATAGTCGGGAACGAAGTTGAATCCGGAGCCACCCTCGCGATAGCCTGCGACGGGCGCCTCCGACATCGAGCCGGCGGGCGGGTCGCCGCGAACGAACCAGGTATCGTATCCGTAGCGAAGTGCCGTCTCGCGAAAAGCGGATTCTGTCGGCGACCCCATCGCCGTGCGGGAGTTTCGCGCCATGTCCGTCCTGGTGACGCGAGCGAGGAACTCGTTGCGGTAGTCGTGATCGCGCAGGTAGAGGGGCGTCGTTAGGCTCCAGAACGACGCCTCGATGTCGCGTCGCGCGGCACAGTCGGCGCGCCGATAGCGGTCTGCGATGTCGTCGTCGATGAGGAGCGAGATGTCGGTCCACTGGCAGCGGACGGAGTCGGGCATCGCCGCGAGCGCAGCCTGGAATGCCGAGTCGGCGGCGGCAACGGCACCGGAGTCGTGGAGTGCCACGCCCGCATAGGCACGGCACCGATACGGCGATCCGGCGTCGCTACAGCGTTCGGCGGCGCGAACGGCGTCGACATAGCGCTTCGCCTCGACGAGGTAGCGAACTCGCTGGGCGGCGATCCACTCGTCGCCGGGAATCCGGGAGCTGACGCTATCCAGGAGTGCGAGGAGCTTCGCCCGCGCCTCGATGGTGCGCGGCGCTTCGGGCGGCGGGCGGCGATCGTTGCTGTCGTCGTTCCACACACACCAGCGGCCGATCTGCACGTCGCAGTGATGACTGCCGACGCCATACTCGTGTGGCAGGTACTGGTGACGGATCGACTCGAAGCTCTCCTGTGCACGATGGGCAGCACGCAGCGCGCGCAGCGAGTCCACGCGTGACGACGAGGCGCGAACAGGCGAGTCGCCGCGCGCGACTGCGATCTGTGTGGAGGCACCCTGTGCGAAGGCCGCGAGACCCGCGGCAAGGAGGGCAATGAGCATGCGAGCGAGTGTGCGCGTCCCGGCGCGATTCGGCTACACTACGCGAGCGGCACGGTGCGTGCCAGATTGCACGCGAGACGGTATTGGCGAAGGGAGTACGCAGGGCGAACCCGACCAGCAAAGGGACGCGTCACATGGCCACCTCAGGATGGAACGATCCGGCGGAAGAAGAGCGCAACCCACATCGGGCCGAGGAGCGCAGGCACACGCGGGACGAGTTGGAAGCAAGGCTCCGCGAGCGGCGCATCGTGCTCACCGGCGATGAGTCCGATGAAGACGTGCTGCTGATCGTGAACGCCATGGAGACGTTCGAGGGGCGTCTCGCGCAGTTTGGCGAGGACAGCTTCGTGAATACGCCCGAGTCGTCGCAGCCGGATGATGCTCAGTTGGTGATTCCGATGCGGAACGACGACGAGAGCCCTGCCGCGTACGCCGCCCGCATCGTCGCGGCTGCTGAACGGATTCGGTAATTGACGGAGTGTTGTGGGTGGAGGGTTGTGGGCTGAGGGTTGAGAGTTTCGGGTGAACTGCACACGCGTCTCCCGCAACCCGCAACCCTACGGCCGCGCTTGCGCCAGGAACGCCGGATCGATCGCGGAGACGCCGATGTCGTCGAGGATGATGGTACCGGCGAGTGTGCGGTCGAACACGAGACGGATCGCTTTCAGCTTGTCCGGAGCGAACTGCGGTGATGCGGCGACGAAATCGGCGAGTGGCACGACGTACGTCTGCAGAACGAGCTCGTAGGTGTTCGCGAACTGCGTCTTCTCGCGATCGGCGCGACGGAGCACGTGCGTCTCGAGAGGGCGACGCGGCATGCCGTAGCGCGTGAGCGGAAGCCGCGCCGTGACGTTGTTGGCGTCGACGACTTCGACGCTGAGATCGATCGTGGTGGTGTCCTTCTCCTCTTTTTTGGCGTCGGGTTTCTTCGGCGGGCGCGATTTGGCCTTGGAGGAATCCTTCTTCGTGGAATCGCGGGCCGGCTGCCGCGGGCCCGGCTTGGCGTCGGTTGGAGCGATCGAGAGATACAGCGACGATTGCCGGTCGACGCGGAGTGCGCGCGCGAGCGAATCCGTGAGTGCGATCGTGTACGTCGCCGGCTGGCCGAGCTTCGTCGTGTCGTCGCCGGCGAGGTGCCGATTCCAGCCGAGCCAGACCGCGTTGTCGTTCATCGGCGTGTTCTGCCAGCGCAGGTTCAGCGCGTCTTCCTTCCACGTCGAGAGGCTGTCTCCCGTTAGGCTCACGCCGGCGACGCTCCCCGTCGTGACGTCCACGTCCTCCTCGTAGTTGGCGAGCGTCTTGTAGCCGCTCTCCTGGAAGCGCGTGATGTACATCGTCTTCGGGAGCCACGCGCCGGCAACTCTATGGTCGCGGAAGAGCGGGAGGTACTCGCGTTTGTCGTGTAGCGTCGCCTCGAGAAAGGCGCCAATCACAACCTTGCCGAACTGCCGCTGCTCCTCCGGCGAAATGAGCCCGCGGAGGTCGAGAAAGCGCGCGCTGCGGGGACCGGCATCGGTGCTGCCCCAGACCGTGTTCCATTGGCCGTGGTTCGCCCGGTAGACGTACCACGCGGATTTGAACCACGGCTTGCCGTCGGTGAACTTGACGCGCTGCCACTGACGCAGGCCCGTGAACGCCGACACGTCGCCGTCATGCGAGCCGTGGATGACGAGATAGTTCACGTTTTCCACCGGCGTAAACTGGCCGGCCGGCTTGTACTGCGCGTCGACCGGTGCGATCGCGACGACGGCCTTGATGTCGAAGTTGAACTCGAACTTCACCTTCGCGTCGTCGGGGTAGCGCGGCAGTCGGTTGAAGGCGGCCGCGTGGCCCACTGCCTCGCCGCCGCGCGAATGGCCCATGATCGCGATGTTGTGCATGTCGATCTTGCCGCGGAGCGGGCTCGACGCGCTGTCATTGAAGCCGCGCCACGCCTGCAGGTGCTTGAGCAGCATCCACGCGCGCCCGTCGTTCTCGTTCCGCATGGCGCCGTTGAGGAAATTCTCATCGACGGAGGCGAGGATGAAGCCACGTGACGCAAGGTGCTCCCCGAGATAGTCGTAGCCGGGATCCGAGTAGTCCTTCATGTTGTGATTCCCGTGAACGACGAGCACGAGCGGGAAGGGCCCCGCGCCGTCCGGGTACCAGACGCGCCCGTTGATCGGGAACTGCTTTGCGTCGAACCCCCAGTACTTCTTGCGGTCCTCCGCCTGCTCGGGCTGCATCGACACGAACGCCGACGCGTCGACGGCCTTGGTCTTGATCGCGACCGAGTCGCGGTAGTAGCGCCGCTGCTTGTCGGTGCCGCTGCCGTAGTAGAGCGTCTTCACTCCGTAGCTCCCGCGGTCGGCGGGGTTGGGCGCGTCAAGCAGCTGATGGGCGAGGACGATCCGTGAATCGTCGGGCGTGAGCTTGAGCGGCTGCGCGCACGCAACGAGGCTGAGCGCCATCAGAGATGGATAAACTCTCATCAGTTCACCGTTAGAAAGAACAGATCCCTTGCGGAGCCTGCCCTGGAGCGAAGCGAACGGGCTCGGGATGACAATGTCAACGAAGCCGAATGCCGATGCGATGCGCGAGCCGGGAACCGACCTCGCCCTCGCCAGCGTAGTCGATCGTGACGCGGTCGAGAACCAGACCGGCGCCGAAGGTGAAATGGCCGATGTCGGTGCGCGTCGGCGGCACACGTTCGCCGACACGCAGCGCGAAGTTGTAGCCGTCCAGCCAGGCGTAACCAAGCTCGAGGCCAAGTCCCCCGATCATGCGTCCATGCTGGAAGAGCGGTTGGTTAGCGTTGCGCTCCACCGCCACCTGCGCGGCGACTGCCAGATCGAGCGGGCCGACCGGTCCGCCGCTCGTCAGTCCAAGTGCGGCGCGCAGCGGCGTGTTGAGCTGCACGGTGTCGGCGGCGCTCGTGCCGATGTTCTGCACGGCGACGGCGACGGTGAGCGGAACGAAGTCGGCGAGTGACATGTCGCGCGACACGCCCGCATCGAACATCAGTCGCGACGTGCGCTCGTCGCCTGCCTGTACGCCGGCATACTTTGCCGACGCCCCGAAATGAAATCGCTTGAACGTCCCCGCGCCGCCAATCACAGCGAGCATTCGCGTCACGTCCCGTGGCGCCGGTGAGGATACAAACAGCCCGTTCGGGCCGACGCTGACGAGATTGCACTGCGGCTCGTTGCGGCCCTCGATGATCTGCGCGCCGAGGCCCACGGCGCCCGACGCGATTCGCGACACCGTCGACAGCGCGCCCCCGACGAGTCGATCGGAGTACCGCTCGACTGAAGCGCTCGTACCGCGTGCGACCGCGAGCTGCGCCGGGCCGTAGAAGATGACGTCGTCATCTCGGCCGGCGGTATTCGCGTCCGCCATCGCGATGCCGCGAGTGCTCGCGCCGATGGGAAGACGCAGCGGCAGGCACTGCGCGGAGAGGCGCCCAGCGAAGAGCGCGATGAGAGCTGGGGCCAGCGTGCGTACGCGGTTCACGATCGTTCAGGGAAGTTGTTTCAGGAATTCAGCGAGATAGCCCTTCCACACCGCGGGCAGCGAATGGGTACCGTGCCCGCGCGTCTGCTCGCTCGTTGGGATCAGCACGTACCGCCCATGTTGCACGCGCGGCATCAGCTGCTCCATCAAACCCAACTCCGGCGGATTCACCACGTCGTCCGCGGAGTTGATCGCAAGCACGGCCGCGCGAATCGACTCCAGCCTGGGCGATGGATCGTAATCCCGCGATGCGTCGAACGCGTACAGCATGTCGTTCGCGTCCGTCGTTCGCAGGCGCGAGGTGATGTAGCGCGTGATGGAGAGGTCGGCCGCCTCGCGCGTCTGAGCCGCTTTCTGCTGTTGCAAGGGGCTCGAAGTCATCAAGAACAGCACGGCAAGGGCAGTCCGAAGTCCGCGCACCGGCGGCGTCGTGTAGTCGCCACCGCGCCAGTCGGGATCATCCCGAATCGCGTCGATGAGCATCTTGCGCATCATGCGGTTGCGACCGGCGATCTCTCTCGGTGCGCACGCCAGGGGCACGAGTCCGTCCACGAAATCCGGATAGCGCTCACCCCACACCCACGCGTGCATGCAGCCCATCGAGGTGCCCATGACGAGTCGTAAGTGATTGACGCCGAGACCCTCGGTGAGCAGCCGATGCTGCGCGTCGACCATGTCGTCATAGTTGTAGTGCGGGAAGCGCGCGCGCATTCCATCGCTCGGCTTGCTCGAGCCGCCATGGCCGATGCCATCCGGGAGCACGACGTAATACCTCGCCGTGTCGAGCAGCTGCCCCGGCCCGAACAGCTCTCCGGCGAACGTGCGCGAGAGAAAGCCGGACCCCGAGCCGGTGGTGCCGTGCAGCACGATGACTGCGTTGCGAACGATGCCGTTGGCGTCCTTCCGCGGCGCGCCGAGGGCGATGTAGTGAATGCGCAACTCGGGCAGCGCGGAGCCGTCGGCGAAGTGGAAATCGTGGATGACGAAGTCGGCGCCGGCGCGCGACGTCTGCGCTGTCGCTCTAGACGCGATGAAGGTCAGTATCGCGATGCTGAAGAGAGCTCTAATCATTGGAGGCATCAACGGTTCATCGCGGACAGGCCGGACACCGCACGAACACGTCGCGGACGAAAAACCGGAACCATCTTTTTGAAAAGAATTGTTCGAACTCTTTGTCCGCGACGTGTCGGCGCTTTGTCCGGCCGTGTCCGTGTTGGGCAGTTTATTGGTCCATTTAAGAGGCGCGACCTCGGATCCGAGGAATCGCCGCAGAGGTTACATCGTGGCCCGAGTATTCGACACCCCTCGCGGCGCGGTCGTTGGCACTGGTTTGCGCCTACTGTTGGCGCGGAATACAATCCGGCCGACCCACTGCCCCCACGAAATCATGTCACGATTCCTGATCGCTACCCTTGTCTCTGCACTATCGCTCAGCGCTTCCGCGCAAGCTCCCACACGTCCTACGCCCGTCGATTCGCAGCTCTTTCGCGGGATGGAATGGCGCACGATCGGTCCGAACCGCGGCGGGCGCTCGATTACGGCGGCTGGAAGCGCGAGCCGTCCACTCGAGTACTACTTCGGCGCGACAGGCGGAGGTCTCTGGAAAACCACCGACGGTGGCGCGACCTGGCGGCCCGTAACCGACGGTCACATTCGCTCCAGCTCCGTCGGAGCGGTGGCCGTCGCCGAATCCAATCCGGACGTGGTGTACATCGGCATGGGCGAGACCGAGTTCCGCGGCAACATCATGCAGGGCGACGGCGTCTACCGGAGCAGCGACGGCGGGAAGAGCTGGACGCACATGGGGCTCGACGAGACGCAGGCGATCGCGAAGATCCGCGTCGACCCGCGCAATGCCGACGTCGTCTACGTCGCGGCATTCGGACATCCATACGGCAAGAACCCGGAGCGCGGCGTCTTCAAGTCGACTGACGGCGGCAAGAGCTGGCGGAAGGTACTCTACCGCGACGAGAAGACTGCCGCGGTCGACATATCGCTCGACCCGTCGAATCCGAACGTGATCTACGCGGCGCTCTGGGAGGCGTACCGTACGCCGTGGTCGATGTCGAGCGGCGGCCCGGGCAGTGGTCTCTTCAAGTCGACCGACGCGGGCGAGAGGTGGACGGAGATCACGCGCAATCCCGGGCTGCCGAGCGGCGTGATTGGAAAGATCGGCGTCTCCGTCTCGCCGGTGGACCCGACTCGCGTGTTCGCCATCGTCGAGAACGCGAATGGCGGCGTCTTTCGCTCCGATGATGCCGGCGCGACGTGGAAGCTGGTGAATGATGAGCGCAAGCTGCGCCAGCGCGCCTTCTACTACACCCACGTCGTGGCCGACTCGAAGCTCAAGGATCGCGTCTACGTCTTGAACGTGAACTTCTTTCGCTCGGACGACGGCGGCGCGCACTTCGATTCCACGATCACTGTGCCGCACGGCGACAACCACGATCTCTGGGTCGCGCCTAACGACGACCAGCGGATGATCGAAGCCAACGACGGCGGCGGCACGGTTTCCGTGAACGCCGGAAAGACGTGGACAGACGAGAACTTTCCCACGGCGCAGCTCTATCACGTCGCCGTCACGACTGATTTTCCGTATCACGTCTGCGGCGCGCAGCAGGATAATTCCACGCTCTGCCTTCCCTCGAACGATTGGTCCAATCTCCGCGGGGCGCGCACCCGCCAGCTCGGCGACTGGATGTACGACGTCGGCGGCGGCGAGTCGGGCTACATCGCGCCCGACCCGCGCAACCCGAACATCATCTACGCCGGCAGCCAGGGTGCCCTGCTCACACGCTACGATCGCACCAACGGCCAGATTCGCGACGTTCAGGTCTATCCGCGCTTCTTCTCCGGCGAGCCGGCGAGCGTGCTCCCCGAGCGCTGGCAGTGGACGTATCCGATCGTCTTCTCGCCGAAGGATCCGCGCATCCTCTACACCTCGTCGCAGCATCTCTGGCGCACGATGGACGAGGGTCAAACCTGGCAGCGGATCAGCCCCGATCTCACCCGCGCCGATCCCGCCACGTTAGGCGAATCGGGTGGTCCGATCACGCACGACATGAATGGGCCGGAGATCTACGGCACAATCTTCACGATCGCCCCGTCGCCGCTCGACGTGAATCTCATCTGGACAGGGAGCGACGACGGGCTCGCCTATGTCACTCGCGATGGTGGCAAGAGCTGGGCGAACGTCACCCCCGCCGGTCTGCCGAAGTTCGCCCGCATCAGCCTCATCGACGCCTCGCCTAACGACCCGGCCTCGGCATACCTTGCCGCGAAGAATTACCAGAACGACGATCGCGCGCCGTACATCTATCGCACGCACGATTACGGCAAGAGCTGGACGAAGGTCGTCGGCGGCATTCGCGCCGATGATTTCGCCCATGCAGTTCGCGAAGATCCGAAGCGCCGGCATCTGCTCTATGCGGGCACGGAGCACGGCATCTATGTCTCCTGGGACGACGGCGACAGCTGGCTCTCGCTGTCGCTCAATCTTCCCGACGTTCAGATTTCGGACCTTCTGGTGGAAGCCACAGATCTTGTGATCGCGACGCACGGGCGATCGATGTACACGCTCGACGACATCGGTCCGCTACGCGAGCTTGGCCCCACGCTCGCGGGAGCGAATTTCAAGCTCGTGAAACCGCGCGTTGCCACGCGCGGCGTCGATGAAGCGGTGATCCAGTACGCCCTCGCTCGGCCCGCCGACTCCGTGCGCATCGAGATCCTCGACGCGGCTGGAAAGGTGGTGCGCACGTACAATGGCGGCGGTGCGCAGCGTCCCGACAGCGCGACTGGGCGGGCCGAGGTCCCGCGCGACAGCGCGCAACGCGCCGCGGCAACGCCGGTCGACACGATCATGAATCCCACGGGATGTGAGACGCAACGCGGTGGTCGCCGTGGGGGCGGCGGCGCGGCAAAGCCGAGTGGTCGTGCCGGCCTCAATCGCTTCGTCTGGGACCTGCGCTATCCCGGTTCAACAACCTTCCCGTGTCTGATTCTGTGGAGCGCGAGCGCGGAGCAGGGGCCGCTCGCCGTGCCTGGTCAGTATCGGGTGCGCGTCACGGCAGCGGGGCAGTCGAGCACGCAGCCGCTCACCGTGAGGATGGATCCGCGCCTCAAGGGCGTGACGCTCGCCGATCTTCGCGAGCAGTTCGCGCTCGCCACACAGATTCGCGACCGCCTCTCCGCCGCCAACGATGCCGTGGTGCGCATCCGTAAGCTCAAGAGCGCGATCGCCGAACGAATCGCCCATGCCGACGCACCCGACGTCCTCGCCTCCGCCAACGACGTCACGCGGAAGCTCTCGGGTGTCGAGGAGAACCTGTACCAGGTGCGCAATCGCAGTGGGCAGGATCCGCTCAATTTCCCCATCAAGTTGAACAACCGGATCGGGGCGCTGGAGCGAAGTGTCATGACCGGTGACGCACGCCCCACGGCGGCGTCGTACACCGTCTACCGCGAGCTGTCGGCACAGCTGGACGCGGAGCTGAAGCGCCTGAACCAGGTGATTGGCACGGACGTAGAGGCGCTGAACCGCGTCCTGGCGGGCCGTAATCTCGACCGAATTCGAGCGGAATAATGGCCGG
>JAJKIR010000082.1 GCA_021154325.1 Gemmatimonas sp. | reverse complement strand
GTGCCACCCACGCTCCATCTTCCTGGCTCGGCCGCCGCGTCCTTGAAGTCCCCGCCGACGCCGAGCTCCGCGACGGCGCGAGTCCAGCTCTCGCGATTTGCGGAACCCTCGTAGCCGAACCCGCGGAGGTAGCCGCGCTTGTCGCCGAAGAGGTTGCGATAGCGCGGGATGTAGGCCGAGTTGGGCTTCCGCCCGTACTGGTCCCTATCGTCGAAACCGTCGATGTATCCCTGAGCGCCGACGCGGAAGTGGTGATCCATCAGATTGTGGCCGAGCTCACCGGAGCTGCTCCCCAACCCACCGGGCCACACGTCTGTCGCCGACCGCAGGAGGAGCCAGGTCGAGTTGAGCGTCGAGGCGCAGAGGAAGATGATCTTCGCTTCGTGGTCCGTTGTCTGGTTCGTTACCGCGTCGAGCACGCGCACTCCACTGGCGCGTTTTCTCGCTCTGTCGTACAGCACTTCGGTAACGATCGCGAACGGCCGCAGCGTTAGGCGGCCCGTCTTCAGCGCCGCCGGCAGCGTCGATGACTGAGTGCTGAAGTACGCGCCGTACGGGCAGCCGAGACCGCAGGCGTTGCGGTACTGGCAGGGGCTGCGCCCGGGGAGCGGCCGCGTGAGATTGGCCGTGCGGGCCGGGATGAGGCGGCGCTTGCCGTCGAACAGAGTCGTTAGGCGCGCCGCTATCGACGACTCGGCGCAGTTGAGCGCCATCGCGGGCTGGAACTCACCATCGGGGAGCTGCGCCAGCCCCTCTCTGGAGCCGGCGATGCCAGCGAAGCGCTCGACGTAGCTGTACCACGGCGCGAGGTCGGCGTAGCGGATGGGCCAATTGGTGCCGAGGCCTTCCTTTTCGTTGGCCTCGAAATCGAAATCGCTCCAGCGGAACGAACAACGTCCCCACATGAGTGAGCGCCCACCGACGTGGTAGCCGCGATACCAGTCGAAGCGCTTTACCTCGGTGTAGGGCGACTCTTGCTCGGACGTCCACCACTCCGCGTTCTTCTCGTTGAGTTGATGGCCGCGACTGAGCACGGGATACCGGCGAATCAGCTCCTGCGTGCGACCGCCGCGGTGCTGGTACTGCCAGGGCGCCTTGGTGGAGTTCGGGTAGTCCTTGATGTGCTCGATGTTCTTGCCGCGCTCGAGGAGGAGGACGTTGAGGCCTCGCTCGGTGAGCTCCTTGGCGGCCCAGCCGCCGGAGATTCCAGATCCGACGACGATGGCGTCATACGCTGGTCCTTTCACGGCACCTATCGCATCTCGCGGAGTGGGAAGGTCGCGGTGGATGAAAAACGTGAAGGTCAGAGCGATCAACCGCAATACTTCCGCAGACAGCGCACGGCGCTCTCCCGTGGTTGATCTTCGAGCCAATTCACACCGCGCGCCGCCCCCAAATGAACCAGCCGTGGAGGACTTGTATTCCTCCCGTTACATTGGCAACTGACCACAAGGCGAGACCGCTTTGGCCCTCAACAGGCCGTGTCATCCTGTGACGGCCTGTTAGACCACGAGGTTGTTACAGGCGTCGACTGCAACTCAGCCGTCACTAGTGCTTGTGCGGTCCCATCCACGCTTACCAGCCAGCCGCAGCAAGGAGGACCTGTTTCGATGACCATCTCCAAGGGTCGTACTGTGAGCAGCCTTCGCCTATCGTCAGGCTTAACGCTGCTCTCGCTCCTCGCACTCGCGCCCCAGGCCAGGAGTCAGCAAACATATGGAAGCATCACTGGGCGCGTGACCGAGAACAGCACCAACCAGCCCGTCAGCGAGATGCGCATCTCGGTCGTTGGAACGACGATCGGGACGAGCACCGCCGCCGATGGGCGGTTCAATCTCCCCAGAGTGCCGGCGGGCCAGGTCTCGATCCGCGCGTTGCGCGTCGGCTACCAGCAGCAGGTCAAACCCGTTACGGTCACGCCAGGGCAGAGCACGACGATCGATTTCGTCGTCGTGCCGGCCGCGGTGCAGCTCACCGAGATCGTCACCACGGCCACTGGAGAGCAGCGCAAGGAGGAGATCGGCAACGCCATCGCCACCCTCGGCAACGTCAGTAAGAGGGTCGAGCAGACGGCGACGAAGAACATCGCCGATCTGATGGTCGCGAAGGCGCCTGGCGTCGTGGTGCTGCCAGGGGCAATGACGGGGTCCGCGCCCGTTGTCCGAATTCGCGGCATCGGCTCGCTCGCCACAACGGGGAGCGGCATTACCAACGACCCGATTTACATCATCGACGGCGTCCGCATGAACACCGGCCCCCTGAACCTGGGCACGGGCGGCACGCGGGCGAGCCTTCTCAATGACCTCGATCCCAACGAGGTCCAGGACATCGAGATCGTGAAGGGCCCGTCGGCGGCCACTCTCTATGGGACGGACGCGGCGAATGGCGTCGTTGTGATCACCACCAAGCGCGGTCGAGCGGGCGCGACGCAGTGGACCTGGTTCGGCGAAGAAGGTCTGGTGAGGGACGCCAACAAGTATCCCGCCTCGTACGCGCTGTGGGGACACAACACCGGCACGGGCGCGCTCCAACGATGCACGCTCGTCAGCCAAAGCCAGGGCAAGTGCGGCGTCGACAGCCTTTCGTCATTCAACGTGCTGACCGACCCGTCCACGACGCCCTTCCACACCGGCAATCGGAACTGGTTTGGCGGGCAGGCCAGCGGCGGCTCCGACCGGGTGCGGTTCTTCGTCAGCGGCGACGTCCAGAACGAGCTCGGTCCAATCCACATGCCGCAATTCGCGCAGGCGACGCTCGTGGATTCGCTCGGTATCAAGATGCGCGACGAGTGGCTCAACCCGGAGGCGTTCCAGTCGTACAACGTTCGTACGAACCTGAGCGCCAGCGCCACGCCAGCGCTCGATCTGACGATGACCGCCGGCTACTCGAACACGAATCAGCGCCTGCCGCAGGTCGACAACAACATCAACAGCTTCATCTACAGCGCCCGCAATAATCCCGGCTTCAATCACGCCGGCCTCGGATACAGCGAGATCGGCTCGCTGGGCGAGTTCCGGAACGGCTACGGCGTGTTCAGCCCCGCGCAGATCTTCCAGGATCTGAACACGAACGACACGCAACGCTTCATCGGCTCCGGCGATGCACAATGGCGGCCGTTCGCGTGGATGCAGAACCAGGGGACGCTCGGCATCGACCTGGCGAGCAACGACCATGCGCAGCTGTGCCGGTTCGCGGAGTGCCCGAACCTCGGCACCCAGCGGTTAGGCACGGTCAGCAACAACCACGCGACGCTGCGAAATTTCTCGGCCCGGCTCATCAGCAATTCGAGCTGGCAGGCGCGCTCCAACCTGATCCTCAAAACCTCTCTGGGCGCGGACTACACGAACCTCGCCGTCGATACCACGTTCGCGACCGGGACGCAGCTGCCGCCGGGTGGTCAGACGGTGGGCGAGGCCGCGGTACGAGACGGCAGCAACGCCTGGCAAACGGTGAGCAAGACGCTCGGGATCTACCTGCAGGAGGAATTCGCGTTTGCTGATCGGCTGTTCGTGACGCTGGCCGCGCGCACGGACCAGAACAGCTCCTTCGGCACGAACTTCCAGCGCATCGTCTATCCGAAGGCGAGCGTCTCGTGGCTGCTCTCGGATGAAAGCTTCTTCCCGAAGCTGAGCTGGATGGACCAGTTCCGACTCAGAAGTGCCTACGGCGCGTCAGGCGTCTCGCCTGGCGGCATCGTCGCCCTTCGCACGTTCCAGGCGCAGACAGGAAACATCGCGCCCATCGCCGGCGTCACGGGAGGCGTGGACACGCCAGGGCTACTGGCCAACGCGATCGGCAACTCGAACCTCAAGCCCGAGCGATCGGCGGAGCTCGAGGGTGGGTTCGACGTCGACGCCTTCCGCCAGCGCGCGCACCTCGGGTTCACCTACTACAACAAGAGGACACACGACGCGCTGATCAGTCAGCAGATCGCTGCGTCCTCCGGAGCACCCGCGCTCTCGGTGCTCAGGAACCTGGCGTCGGTTGAGAACTCTGGAATGGAGGTCGACCTCAACAGCACGATCCTCGATCGACGCACGTTCGGCTGGGACATTACGATCTCGGCTTCGCACAACAGCAACAAGCTCCTGTCGCTCGGCAACGACCCCAGTGGGAAGGCAAATGCCACCATCGGCACCGGCACTTTCCGCGATTCCGTGGGACTGCCCGTGAACGCGGCGTTCGCACGGCCGTACACCTACGCCGACAACAACGGTGACGGCATCATCACACCGGATGAAGTGACCGTCTCGCCCACCTATGAGTACGCGGGCTACAGCGCGCCCCGGGACCTCTTCTCGATCACCAATGGGATCGACCTGCTGAATCACAAGCTGCGCTTCACGGCGCTCACCGACTACAAGGGTGGCTACGTGCTCTACAACCAGACGGGCCAGTTCTACGCACAGAACTTCTCGTCCTGGTATTCGAACTCGCTCAAGTCCACTCCGTTATGGGATCAGGCCCGCACCGTGGCAAACTCCGCGGCGAAGAACCCGACGCCATCCACGCATGGCTATCTCGAGAACGGGCAGTTCTGGAAGCTGCGCGAAGTGTCGGCGATTCTCACGCTGCCCGACGCCGCGGTGAGCCGGATCCGCGCCCACGACGCGCAGCTCGTCTTCTCCGCGCGCAATCTCCACACGTGGACGAGCTACACCGGGCCCGATCCGGAAGAGAACTACGGGACGGGCGACGTCCAGACGGACTTCTCGACGCTCGCGCCGCCGCGGTACTACATCGTCCGCCTCAACCTCCATTACTGAGAGCCAGATCAATGATGACCTTCCGAATTCGGCCTCGGGGAATGGTGGCCGCGCTGACCATCAGCGGCGGCGTCTTCCTCCTCGGCGCCTGCGACGTGAACAAGGAGCTGCTGCAGCCGCAGCAGCCTGGCGTCATCGATCCGGGCGCCGTAACGAGTGCCACCGCGGCCGACGCGCTCTGGGCCGGCGCGCTCAGTCAGTGGAACAAGCAGATGAACGGCAGCCCGACCAACAGCGGGAGCAATCAGGAAGGGCTGTGGAACTGGGAAGGACTGTTCACCGACGAGGTTCGCTCGGTGGACACATTCTCCCAGCGCAACGATGCCGATCAGCGGAACGAGGCAACCAACGACGCGCTGTTGACGACGATCTTCAACGGCATGCAGCAGGCGCGCGGCCGGGCCCGTGACGCGATCAACGCCCTCAACACCTACGACAATTCAGCAACCGGCAAGCAGCATATTGGCGAGATGTACCTGATGATGGGGTATCTCGAGATGCAGCTCTCGTCGGTGTTCTGCAACGGTATCCCGTTCGGCGAGACGGTAAACGGCGTGCCGACCTACACCCAACCGGTGATGGATTCGGTGGGCTCGCAGCTGGCCATCTCGCGCCTCGACACGGCGCTCACGTACGTCAGCCCTTCGAGCTCCGATGCCTCGACGCAGAACATCGCCTACGCGGCGCTCGTGACGAAAGCACGCGCGCAGGTTGACCTCGGCAACTTCGCGGGGGCCGCCACGACCGTCGCTGGCATACCAACGTCGTTTCAGTACGTTTTCACATACTCTCAACCGACCTTCGACAACGAATGGTGGGTGGAGGGCCCGAACGTCAAGCGCTATTCGGCGGGTGACAGCGTCGACGTGGCCGGCCCAATCCTCAACGCCATTCCATTCGCCGAGCTGAGTGATCCGCGGGTCTCGGTGACGAACAAGGGTCTCAACGCCGAGGATGGGCACTCGGTGTTCTGGCAGGTGAACAACTGGGGCCGCGACGATCCGGTGCCGGTGGTCTCGGGAATCGACGCGCGCCTGATCGAGGCCGAGGCCAAGTTGCGCGCGAACGACATTCCGGGGATGATGACGATCCTGAATGCGCTGCGGACGTCGCCGCAGGTCCTCGGCATCTATCAGGTGCCGGCGATGGCGCCGCTCGCGACGCCAGCAGACCAGGCCAGCGCGACCGATCTGTTCTTCCGGGAAAAGGCC
>JAJKIR010000081.1 GCA_021154325.1 Gemmatimonas sp. | reverse complement strand
GACGTCTTCTCAGCCTGCCCACCGCTGACGAACTTGCTGAGGACGAAGCTGATGAACAGCCCCGCGATGATCCACCCGATCGTTCCCCAGACGCGGATCTTCGGGAAGTCCTTCTCCTGGTCGGCGATGTGGTGGAAGCCTAACGAGCTGGAGAGTCCCAGCGTCGGCATGTAGCAGAGATTGTAGAGCAGCAGAATGACGATGAAGAGCGTTGGATTGCCCGTGGTACGCGGCGCGATGAGCAACAGCAGACCGCCGATGAGATGCAGGAGTCCGAAGACGCGCTCGGTCGCGAAGAACCGGTCGGCGATGAGACCGACGAAGAACGGCGCGACGATCGCGGCGACGGGATTCACGGTGAACGGCCAGTGGGTGAGCGTCTCCATCCCCTGGTTCTGCATGAATACCGCGATCGTCGTATACCACGCACCCCAGACGAAGAACTGGAGGAACATCATTATCGAGAGTCGGGTCCGGATTCCGCTCATGGCAGCACCTTGATCTTGATGTTGCGGAGCCAGAGTGCTCCGTCGTGATCGCCCTGGATGGCGAGGTAGCCCTCGCTCGCCTTTCCGTAGTTCGGGTAGTCGGCGAACTTGCTCTTCTTGACGCGCGCCGTCCAGTCCTTGCTGCCTAACGTGTAAGTCACCATCCGGTGACCGTTGAGCCAGTGCTCGACGTGGTTCCCGTTGACGACGATCCGGCTGTGGTTCCAGTGGCCGGCCGGGTGCAGATGCCCCTTGGGTGCAGGGTAGAGCGCGTAGTCGGATCCGGCCGACGTCAGACGGCTCTTGCCGTCAGGATGGCCCTTGTCGTCGAGGAGCTGGTACTCGGGCGCGCTCCAGTAGATCGCGTCGTACTCCTCGGTGCCGCGATAGAAGACCCCGGCGTTGCCCTTGGGCGCGAGCTTCCAGTCGAGCTGCAGGTCGAAGTTGCCGTACTTGTCGGTGCTGACGATGTCGTGGGCTGGCTTGCTCTTCGTCAGGGTGCCGTTCTCGACGTGCCATTCCGCCGGCAGGCTCTGAGACTTGTAGCCGCGCCAACCGGTGGTGGTGGTTCCGTCGAAGAGGAGCTTCCAGCCGGCCTTCTGCTCGGCGGCGGTGAGAGTGTTGGGAGCGGCGGCGGGCTTGCCGGTCTGCTGCTGGCTCTGCGCGGTCGCGACGGCGAGGAGGAGAGACGCGGTCGCGATGGTGAGTGCAATTGGGCGACGGTGCATTGGCGCGGGGTAAAGGTGCGCCTAAGCTGGCCACGATGGCGGGACGTGGCAAGACCGCTGCACGCCCCCGCGTGGGAGGCCGCCAGCGGCTATCTGGCCTTCTTCGCGTTCACCGCGGCGACGAAGCGCTGCGCGTCATCGGGCCGGAAGCTCTCGAGCAGCTTCTTGCCGCCGACTTTAGTATTCGCTAACAGCCGTGGCTCGCGGCCGTTGACGTCGAGGACGATCGCCCCGTTCTCGTAGCGGGCGTCGCGGACGTCGGCGATCGGGTACTCGAACTGCTGGCCGAGCGTCGACTGGACCGTCTTCTTCACGAAGCGCTCGATGGAGCCGCCGAAGCCGGAGTCCTTGAGCGCCGTCGTGTCGGTCTCCTTCCGCACCTTCGCCATCGTCTTGTCGGAGAGCCGGACGACGATCTTCTGGCCGACGACTGCCATGTCGACGCTGCTGTCCTCGTTGGTGATCTTCATGTCACCCGGGCCGAGGGTGAGCGCGGAATCGCGTTTCGTCGCGCTTCCCTGACTCGTAGCACCGGGATTCGGATCGGGATTGATCCCGGGGTCGGGATTGGGATTGTCCTTCCGGCCGCAGGCCAACAGCACCACGAGCGTGGCGGCGAGCACTACCGGCGCAGAACGCCTCATCTCACAATCCTCCGCGGTCGATGTTCTTGAGCTCGAGCTGCAGCGTGCCGAACGGCAACCCCGACTTCATCCGCAACATCAACCGCAGGGAGTCGTCCGAGAACCAGATCTCGGCGTTCCCGCTCTCGGAGAAGATTCCCTTCGTCTTGATCGCCGGCCTAACGACGATCGCGTCGAACTCGCCCGCCGGCACCTTGATCCGTTCCTTCCGGAGCACCGTTAACTTCACCGGATTGCGATCGGGCCGGAAGTAGCGATTGAACTCGTACGACTGGCCGAGTCCGAGGTCGAGGGTACGAACGAAATAGATGAAGGAGCCATCGTCCAGGGGAAGCGCGACGCCCGGCTCTTCCGGCTTGCCGTTCTCGCTGAAGGTCTGCCGATCGGGATACATCTCGAAGGTGCGCTCCCGCTCGTAGCTCCCTTCGTCGATGTCCTGCTTGTAACGCAGCGACGCCATCGTGAGGGTGTCGAACCAGCTCTCGTAGTGGTCGTTCACACTGTAGAAGAGCATCCGTCCGTGCACGTCGAACGACGTGTGAAAGGTCGTGTGGCCGCGGACCGTGTCGATCCCGACGACCGTCATGACCCCGGTGCCGACGTGGAGGAAGTTGACCTTGGCATTGTAGGTCAATCGCTCGCCGACGCTGAACGGCCGTGGCGCTGCGTTAGGCAGCCTTGGGGAGGTGGGTCGTACGTTTTCCGCATCGGCGGCACCGAAGCCCATACCGAGTACGACGAGCCCCAGAAGGGCCAGTGATGCTGATCGCATGCGTTCCTAATGTAGCAAGAGGGCTGCCTCGACAGTGACGCATTCCGCGCGCCGCCCGGCTCAATTGGCCGCTCTCGTTATACCCCTCTGGGGCGAGGGGGGTCGGCGAGGCCGACCTCAGCGCACCTTGACCTGCTCCCGGGGTGACGGCGGCACCGGAATGAAGTCCTCGCCGGGATTGATGAAGCGATCCCGCTCGACGCCGTACTGCTTGTCGTAGAGCTGCCGATAGCGGCCGCCGAGAGCGAGGAGCTCGCGGTGGGTGCCGCGCTCCACGATCACGCCGTTGTCGAGCACGAGAATCTGATCGGCGCTCTCGATGGTCGAGAGGCGGTGCGCGATGACGAAGGTCGTGCGGCCGCGTCGGAGGGACCGCAGGCCGTCGCGAATGAGCGCTTCGCTCTCGCTGTCGAGACTCGACGTCGCCTCGTCGAGGATGAGAATTCGCGGATCGGCGAGGATCGCGCGGGCGATCGCAATGCGCTGCCGCTGCCCGCCGGAGAGCTTCACGCCCCGCTCGCCGACGACGGTCTCGTACTGCAGCTCGAACTTTTCCGCGAACTCGTCGACGTGCGCGATGCGCGCCACGTGCCGGACCTCCTCGTCCGTCGCGCCGGGCTTGCTGTAGGCGATGTTCTCGCGAATGGTGCCGTCGAAGAGGAAGTTGTCCTGCATCACGGCGCCGAGCTGGGCACGATAGTCGTGAAGCCGCGCCATCTCCAGGTCGTGGCCGTCGACGAGAACGCGCCCGCTCTTCGGGTGCGTGAACGCCATCACGAGATTGATGAGCGTACTCTTACCGCCGCCGCTCGGCCCGACGAGCGCCGTCGTCGATCCTGCCTCCGCATCGAACGAGACATGCTTCAGCACCGGCACGCCGGGCACGTACTCGAAAGTCACGTCCTCGAACTTCACCTCGCCGCGGACTTCCTCGAGGGCGGCTTTCCCAGCGTCTGCCTGATCCTCGGTCGGCGTCTGCATGATCTCGCGAATGCGATCGAGTCCGGCAAAGGCCTCGCTGATCTGCGTCCCGATCGAGGCCATCTGCACGAGCGGCGCCGCCATGAGGCCGACGAAGAAGACGTACATGATGAAGTCGCCGAGCGTCATCGTGTGGGCGAGAATCGCGCGTCCGCCGACGACGATCATGAGGACACCGATCAATCCCACGATGACGGCCGCTCCCGATCCGACCGCCGACGTTCCTGTGATCGTGCTCGCGACATTGCGAAAGAGCTTGTGCACGCCGCGCGCAAAGACGAGGCGCTCGCGACGCTCGGCGACATACACCTTCACGAGCCGCACGCCGCCGAGGCTCTCGGCGAGACGACCCGTGACTTCGGCGTTGATGACGCTGCGCTCGCGGAAGAGGGGACGCAGGCGCTTGAAGGCGATCGCCATCATGCCACCGAAGAGGCCGAGGACGATGATCGTGGCCGCGGTGAGCTTCCAGTTGAGCCAGAAGAGGATGCCTAACGCGAGGGTCGCGGTGATGAGGCTGCCGACGAGCTGGATGAGCCCCGTGCCCACGATGTTCCGCACTCCCTCGGCGTCGCTCATGACGCGCGAGATGAGAATTCCGGTCTTGGTGGAATCGAAGTACGAGACGGGGAGACGGAGGACGTGGTCCTGGACGCGCTTGCGCATCTCCGTGATCGCACGTTGGGCGGCGATGCTCACCACCTGTGAGTTCGCGAATCCGGTGGCGGCCTGGATGATCGTCGCCCCCGCGGCAGCGCCGGCGAGCGGCATGAGCAAGTTCGCACGGCCTTTCCCGATGACGTCGTCGATGAGGAACTTCGACGTCCATGGCAGGACGAGGCCGGCGATGCGGTTGATGATCATCAACACCAGGCCGATCGCCAACGAGCCACGATGCTCGCGCATCAGCTCGCGGGTCTCGGCCCAGGCGCGCGCGGTATCGATCTTCTTTTTCTTCTTGTCTTGTGCTACGGCGGGAGCGGTCATGGGGCAGAATATACCCGCCGGATCGGCACCCGACATCAGTGGCGAGTGCTGAGAATAAGGTTTCGGAGCTGAGTGGATGGTGCTGAGACGCAGGTCTCAGATCTGAGAGCTCGGATCAGTCCTTTTCGATGCACTGGATCGGCATCTCACCCGGTACGGCGAGTCCAGAATCGAGACCTCGGCCTCGAGATTTCAGACGTGAGGCTGAGATGCGTGCATCTCACGTCTGAGGTCTCGATGCTGCCGTCTCGAGGCTGGACTCGCTGTCGTGGGTGAGATGCTCGCGCGCCAGGCAGGAAGAGATCGATCTCAGCTCTGACGGCTCGGAGCTCAGTCTCACGTCCCCTGGCTCTTGTCCTCAGACCCCCAGATCGACTCCGCTTACTGCCCGAAGGACAACGTCAGCGCCGCCGAGGGGAACTGGCCGAACTCCGTCTTCCGCGCCGCGATCGCGGCGTTCACGTGGAGGACGAAGAGATCGAGCCCGGCGCCCGCCGAGGCGACGTAGCCGCCGCTGATCGCGGCGAGGCCGGCGCGGATCGGGAGGAACGGGATGATGCGGAGCTCCGCGCCAGCGCCAACGTGCGTGCGCTCGGCGAGGTGCATGCCGTTGCCGAGCTCCTGGCGAACATCGGCCATCGCGGTGAGGAAGGGGAGGACCCGCATCGCCGCGCCGACATTGAGCGACGGCCGGAAGCGCATCGCGTCGATCTGCGCGCCTAACGCGGCGGCGCTTGCCGCCAGTGAGTCCGGCACATGCGTCATCCCGACCGCATCGAAGTCCGTCGTGCGGGACCCCGATGTGGTGAAGATCGCGCCGCCGGGACGGAAGTACATCTCATTCACGTTCCACTTGAACGTGTTGACGAAGTTCTGAATCGTCGCGCCGATCGCGATCGGCCCGCTCGACCAGGCGGCGCCGAGGTCGACTCCGACTCCCTGTCCCCGCTTGGGCATCCCCGTGAGCGACGTATCCGACTGGATGATCGGGAATCGCACGTCCAGCGCGAGGGGGCTCGCGTCGAGCTGCGACCCCGCGTCCTCGCCGAGGAGGAGCGTATTGCCGACGATGTACTTCACGGTGACGCCGACAGAGAAATGCTGATTGATGGGCCCGATCCCGATGTCGACGCCCTGGCCGAAGCTCGCGGCTGCCGTCGTGGTGAGTGCCGCCTCCGTGCGCGAGCCTTGAAGGCTCATCGTGCGCGGCACGCCGCTCTGACCCGCGTTGCCGTAGAGCAGGACCTCGACGGCGTCCGGGCTCAGCTTGCCGCGCTCGTAGCCGTTCGTAGCGACCTGGAACGCGAACGAGCCGACGCTCATCGCGAACGAGCCCGAGCCCTCGGCCTCGAGCGACTGGCCGCCCTGCGCCTTGACGCGCGAGAGCCATTCGTTGAGCACCGCTTTAGGCAGGCGCGCGCCGCTGTACTGCGCCAGGTCGCCGAGCGAGATCGGATCCATGCCGCCCGCGCCCCGGCCGGCAAAGCCAAAGGAGAAGGCCGGGTTCCCGGGCTGCCCGAGGTTCGCGGGATTCCAGTTCACGGCGTTGACACCGCGGGCGAGCGCCGTGTAGTTGTCGCCGAGCGAGAGCGAGGTTGCGCTAGCGCTGACGAGCTGCGACGACGCGCCGCGGGCGAGCGCGATGCTGATGCAGACGGACAAGGCCGAACGACTGATCGCGGCGTTGAGGCGGGGGCGGGTCATGGCTCAGTTCTCCGTCGTGCTCAGGATGATCTCGAAGGTGCTCTTCACGTTCAGGACCTGCGTCGGCGTCAGCGTCACCGTGCCGGACGGCGAGCTGACCGTTCCGGAGACAGTGAGCGTCGCGGTATGCCCGAGGAGGGCCCGCAGTTCCGCCGCGGTGAGCGACAGGTCTGGCGCCTGCTGCGCGGCCGTGGTGAGCGGAATCGTCTTCACGATCGGCGCGGCCCCGGGGGCGGTGAACGTTGCCGTGAGCGTTCCCTGAACACCGAACGGGCTGCTGATGGCGAGGTGCAGCGTGCCGGCCTGCACGCGATTGATGAGCGCCTGATCGCTGACGGAGCTCAGGTCGACCGAGGTCTGCGCGGCGTTGATCTGCTGATTCGCAAGGTTGACCTTGGCCTGGCTCAGCGCGATCGACGCCGGCTGAATGGAGACGGATATGGTCTGCGAGCTGTTGATCGTCGTCGGATCGCCGGCGGGCGAGTCGAGTGTGATGTACACCTCGAGTGGCGACGAGCTGCTGATGCCTAACGAGCCAGCGCCGACGTTCAGCGGGAGTGCCCGCTGGAGCGTCGCGCCGTTCTTCCCGATCGCGAGGTCCGCGCCATTGATCGAGTCGAGGGCGACGAGCGTTGCCCCGTTCATGATCCGGACGACGAAGTAGCCATATGGCGCACCCGCCGCGCTGGGACGGATTGGATCGAAGCCGAAGCCGTTCGTGACGGTGTACGCGAGGCCGCCGCTGACGATCGTGGCGGAGACGAGATCCGTCGGAAACGCGATGCCCGTCGAATCGATGACGGTGAACGCGGGCTTCGGCACGGTCGTTCCATTCGCGGCCGCGCAGGGCGAACAGACCTGTCCGAGCGAGCGACTGATCGGAGCCGGCGCCGCGACACTGAGCGCGAAGACCGGCTGGCCACCGGCGGTCGACACCGTGAGCTCACCCGATTTGGGCAGGAGCTCACTGACGGCGACGCGCGTGCTGTCACCGGGAATCAGCCACGTCTGATCCCACGTCGGCAGCTTGGTGGGAACATCACAGGCGGCGAGGCCGGCGAGGAGCAGAATGGCGAGGCGCGTCGAGCTTCGCGCGGCGCTCGCGACGGATGGTCTGTGCATGAAGGGAGACTCCCGAACGTTCGTGGAGCGAGGTGGACGACAATCCATAGATGGACGCGGCGGGTGTCGGTCTGTCACCGCGCACGTCGCTCGGACGAATCACCCGAGCGTGGGTTGAATCGCCGCCGTCGCCTGACGACGTTGCTTCATGCGTATTTCATCATCTCTTCTCTCGTGGTGCGCGGCTGTCCTGCCGGCGACGCTCCACGCGCAAGCCGCCACGTCCAGCGCGACAGAGCCACCGACGGTGCAACGCGAGCTCCGCGCGGCGTGGGTCGCGACCGTCGGGAACATCGATTGGCCATCGCGTCCCGATCTCGATGTCTGGTCGCAACAGGCGGAGCTGCTCGCGATCCTCAACAAGGCAGTCGCGCTGCATCTCAATGCGATCGTCTTCCAGATTCGCCCCGGCACCGATGCGTTGTACGACTCGAAGCTCGAGCCCTGGTCGGAATATCTGACGGGTCGACAGGGGCGGCCGCCGGAGCCGGCATGGGATCCGCTCGCCTTCGCGGTCGCCGAAGCGCACAAGCGCGGCCTCGAGCTCCACGCCTGGTTCAATCCCTACCGCGCTCGTTATGCAAAGCC
This sequence comes from Gemmatimonas sp., assembly GCA_021154325.1. GTDB lineage: Bacteria > Gemmatimonadota > Gemmatimonadetes > Gemmatimonadales > Gemmatimonadaceae > AG2. The sequence continues at coordinate 3,354 of JAJKIR010000081.1, read as the reverse complement.
GCTCAGCGACGCCGCGCGCACGCACATCAGCAGGACGAATCCGTCACTCGTCAGGCAGTACGGCAGCTATCTCTGGATGGACCCGGGCGATCCCGCGGTGCGCGCCCGTACGGTGCAGGTGGTGCGCGACGTCGTGAAGCGCTACGACATCGACGGCGTGCACATCGACGACTACTTCTATCCGTACAAGGAGAACGACGCGAGCGGGCGCCCGATCGATTTCCCCGATTCGGTGACCTACGCGACGTATCGCAATAGCGGCGGAACGCTCTCCCGCGACGACTGGCGTCGCCACAACGTCGACCTGCTCGTCGAAGCGCTCGATCGCGGCGTGCATCAGACAAAACGGTGGGTGCGCTTCGGCGTCAGCCCGATCGGCATCTGGCGTCCGGGCAATCCGCCGACGATCCAGGCTCGCTTCGACGCGTATCAGGAGATCTACGCCGACACGCGGAAGTGGCTCCGCAACGGCTGGCTCGACTACTGGGTGCCGCAGCTCTACTGGGCAATCGACTCGCCGCAGAGCTATCCGCAGCTGCTCGACTGGTGGGCGCAGCAGAACATCAAGAAGCGCAATCTCTGGATCGGGAACGGCCTGCACCGCGTCGGCGACAACTATCAGGTCGGCGCAGGGGGCAATCGGGCCGCCAACTGGCCTGCCCAGGAAATTGTCGAGCAGGTGAAGGTGACGAGGGCGAGCGTCGCGACGGCGCCTAACGGCGGCGCGACGGGAAACGTCTTCTTCAGCATGAAGGGCCTCATGCGCGACGTGGACAGCATCGACGCGAAGCTCGCGCCGGTGTATGCGGAGCAGGCGTTGGTGCCCGCGAGCTCGTGGCTCGACGGCACGCCGCCGCCCAGGCCGGCCGTACGTCTCGTCATGTCCGCGGCGACGGGTGAGGAGTACATCCGCCTGACGCCCGGGAAGGGCGAAGCAGCGTGGCTCTGGGTCGTACGGACACAGCGCGATGGACAGTGGACAACCGAGGTGCTGCCTAACGCGACGCGGTCGCACCGCGTTCCAGGTACGGGCACTCTCGAAAGTATCGTTGTCAACGCCGTCGATCGCGTGGGTAACCTCAGTGCGCCCGCGCTCGTGCGGTTTGCCCGGGGCGACGCCGCCGTCGTGGGCGGCCGTTGAGATCAGCGCTCGCCGCAATCGCGTCCGCATCGGTTGTCGGGTGCGCGACGGGTCTCTCGTCTGCCGGCGGCGATCCGCGCGCCGTGCAGCCCGAGCGGCCGAGCGTGGCGACGCACGCGGGCACGGTGGCGCCAGGGTATGTGGAGATCGAGACCGGCGTGGAGACAGATCGGAATGCGGACGGCACGCACGCGCTGCAGGTGCCCACGCTCGTGAAGGTCGGCATCGCGCCGCGAGTGCAGCTCTCGGTTCTCGCGCCCGTTCTCCGCGCGACGGACGTCCCGTTAGGCATCGGTGACGTCGGGGTCGGCGTCAAATGGCGGCTGACGGAAGGCGACGGGCCGCTCGGGCGCGTGGCGATTCTCCCGACGATGACGTGGGCCACAGGCGGCGACCGCGGCACGGGCACCACCGCCGTTGGACTGCTCTTCATCGACAGCCGCACCGTTGGCCCGGTGAGCCTCGATCTCAACGCCGGCCTAACGAGACGGAGCGGCGACGGCAGTGCCGCGCCGCGCACGGCCGCCGCGTGGACCGTCGCGAGTGGCATGCCCGTGGCGGGCGCCGTCGGGTGGCAACTCGAGTGCTTCGGTTATCCCGGGACGCACGGCCGGGCCGGCACGCGGCCAATCGTCGCGCTTCTCACGGGCCCCACGTTAGGCGTGTGGCGCTGGCTCGCATTCGATACGGGCATCATCCTGCCGCTCACAGGGCCTCAGCCAAAGGCCTGGTATGCAGGTCTCGTCACCAATGTCGGGAGAGTCGTGCCGAGTAGTCGAGCGGACACGCACGGTTCTGTTGGTCACGTGCAGGGGCCTGATCGCACCCGTAAAACACTGAACTAGACCCGCCAACAACCGAGTAGCGGATCGACGGCGCGTCCTCGCCGCGCTCGGCGAACGCGACTATTTCGCACGGCTCGTCACTCTCAGGTGACCCGCGCTACCATTCGCACGGTTTCCAATCCAAATTGTGTGAGCGCGTCGTTTGACGATGCGCCCTCACGATCGCGAGCGCGACCGGCACCGCTGGTTCGCTCGTGTACGCCGGCGTGCATAGAGCCCCGGCGCATCGCGTTGCCCCGCAATGAGGCGAGGCTCGCGACCGATTCATTTCTCGTGAGGCACTGAGGACCCACAATTCATGTTGCGATCGTTCAAGCATCTCCTCGCCGCGGCGACCGCGGCGGCGATGGCGCTCGCTCCCGTCGGACGTGCCGTCGCGCAGCAGAACACCGGCATCGTCGCCGGTCGCGTCACTGAAGCAGGAAGCGGTCGCGCGATCAACGAAGCGACGATCTCGATCGTTGGCACTACTCGTGGCGCGCGGACAGACGCCGAGGGCCGTTATCGCATCACTGGAGTGCCCGCGGCAACCGTGACGCTCCGCCTCGCGCGCATTGGCTTTCAGAGCACGACCCGACAGGTCACCGTCGTTGCAGGCCAGGAGACGACGGCGGACTTCTCCGTCGGCGCTGTAGCCACTGTCCTGAGCGCTGTCACCACGACCGCGAGCGGCACGCAACAGCTCGCGCGCGAGAACGGCGCGTCCGTCGCGCAGATCTCGACCGACACGATCGTGCTCGCGCCGATCCAGAACTTCTCCCAGCTCATCACCGCGAAGACGCCCGGTGTGACGATCTCACAGAGCACGGGTACGAGCGGCGAGGGCGCTCGCGTCCGCATCCGCGGCGCGAACTCGATGTCGCTCTCCAATGAGCCTCTGCTCATCATTGACGGCGTCCGCATCGACAACACGGCCGAGTCGAACACCATCGGCGTCGGTGGCCAGTCGCCGTCCCGGCTCAACGACATCAATCCCGAAGACATCGAGAGCTTCGAGATCGTAAAGGGCCCGGCCGCGGCCGCGCTCTACGGCACGGCGGCGGCGAACGGCGTCATCCAGATCACGACGAAGCGCGGCAGCGCCGGCCGCACGAAGTGGGAAGGCTATGGCGAGATCGGCTCGATCTACGAGAACAACTACTATCCGCCGAACTACGGTGGTTGGACCCAGACGCCGCTGTACGGCTTCCCGGGCTGGCGCACGAGCGGCTGCGCGACAGGCGACGCCAGTCGGTGCCGCACGCCGAGTCCAACCTGCAACCTCGTGGACGAGTTCGCCGGGAACTGCACGATCGACTCACTCAGCACCTTCGATCCGCTCGAGCAGCACAGCCCATTCCGTACCGGTCATCGCCAGAAGCTCGGCGG
>JAJKIR010000080.1 GCA_021154325.1 Gemmatimonas sp. | reverse complement strand
CGGTGAACGGTGAACGGTGAACGGTGAACGGTGAACGGTGAACGGTGGCGCGCTGGCCGGGTGCGGGCACGCGAGGCAGATTGGTGGCTTCACCAATCCACCGTCCAACACATGCGTGCTCCTCGTTCCGCCCGCCGGCGTCTTCTTGCCGCCGTCTTCCTTTGCACCGCAGCCAATGCGCTGCAGCTTCACGCGCAAATCACGCAGCCGGAATTCGCCGCGCGTCGCGACTCGCTGGCCGCGCGTATTGGCGACGGTGTCGTCGTCGCCTTCGGCGGACGGACGCCGGTCACCGATTTCGGAACGTTCTTCCAGCTCCCCGCCTTCCACTATCTCACGAATTACGACGAGCCCGACGCGGCATTCGTGCTCGTCGCTCGCGGCGGCCGCGGGACGGCGACTCTGTACACGACGCCCGCTGACCCGCGGCGAGCGTTCTACTACGGCTTCCGACCCGACTCGGCGGCGATTGCCCGTTCCCTCCAGCTCACGTCGCGTCCCTTCAGCGCGCTCGGATCGGCCATCGATTCGCTGCTTGCAGCGGGTCTGCCGCTGTACACGCTCGGCGATTTCGAGGACGCGGACTTCGCACGCGTCGACAGCCTAACGAGAGGACAGGCGTTCGCGCGCGCGGTGGCGGCCCGCCATCCTGGTCTGGTCGTGAAGGACGCGCACCCCATCGTCGATCAGCTCCGCGCACGAAAGAGTGCCGGCGAAGTCGCGCTGCTGAAGCGTGCCGCGGAGATCAGCGCCGAGGGACACCGGGCGGTGATGCAGGGCCCCGAGCCGCGGCACGAGTACGAGATCGCCGCCCTCATCGAATACACCTTCCGGCGGCTCGGCGCGGAGCGCGCGGCGTACGGCTCGATCGTCGGGTCTGGGGTGAACGGGACGCAGTTGCACTACATGAAGGACACGGCGGCAGCCCGTCCCGGCGATCTCGTCGTGATCGACGCGGCGGCGGAGTATCGGGGCTACGCCGCGGACATCACGCGGACGCTGCCTGTCAGCGGCACGTTCACGCCAGCGCAGCGCGCGATCTACCAGCTGGTGCGCGACGCCCAGGCCGCGGCCGAGCGAGTGGCCAAACCCGGCGCCTTGGCACGCGCGGCCGAGGATTCCTCGTTCGCCGTGCGGGCACGAGGCCTTGCGTCGTTAGGCCTGATCGACAGTGTGAACGCGACGATCGATGCGCCATGGTCGTCGATGTGCGCGACGACGCCCCGGGCCTGCACGCAGGCCTATCTCTGGACCATTCACGGCATCAGCCATGGGCTCGGACTCGCCGTCCACGATCCCGCGCAGTTCTACTATGGCGATCGGACGTACCAGCCCGGCGACGCGTTCACGATCGAGCCCGGGATTTACATCAGCACGCGCTCGCTCGACGCTCTCCCCGATACGCCGCGCAATCGCGCCTTCATCGCGCGGGTGAAGCCGATCGTGCAGAAGTACGAGAACACGGGCGTGCGGATTGAGGACGATTACGTGGTGACGCAGACAGGCGTCGAGCGGATCAGTGCTGGGGCGCCGAGGGAGATCGGGGAGATCGAGGGGCTGGCGAAGACGCGGGTGAGGACGGTCCCTTGAACACTCGAGCCATTTCTCACGTCGATGGCTCCTCAGCGAGTAAGCACGAGCTGCTGTAACACGGACAGGGCCGGACACGGCGCGGGCAAATCGCGGACTGCTCCTCGGCAGCTATGACTCCTCGGGTGCGAGCTGACGAGCTCTTTTTGGAACTGCATGTCCGCGACCCGTCCGCGCCGTGTCCGGCCCTGTCTGTGTCAAATCGGTGATCGTTGCGCCGCGAGGAAGCGTCGGCGCAAGACGAGTCTACTCGGAGCGCAACGCAATCGCCGGATCGACCTTCGACGCGCGGAGCGCTGGGAGCAGGCAGGCCGCGACGCCGACAGAACCGATGATGAGGGCGACGGCGCCTAACGTCAGCGGGTCGTGCGGCGCGACGCCGAAGAGAAGTCTCTGTAGGAGCCGGGACGTCAGCAGCGCGCCGATGACGCCGGCGAGGAGGCCGAGGCCCAGGAGGACGCCGCCCTCGCCGAGGACCATGCGCACGACCCGCGACGCATCGGCGCCGAGGCTCATGCGAATGCCGATCTCCTGGATGCGCGAGCTGACCGAGAAGGCGAGCACGCCGGCGATGCCAACCATGGCAATGATCATCGCGAGCGCGCCGAAGGTGGCGATGAAGAGCGCGTTCAGCCGGCGGGGCGCGACCGTCGCGTCGCGCACCTCCTCGAGCGTCGCCACGTTCTCGATGATCTGCTGCGGGTAGAGCTCGCGAATCGCGCGCAATGCCGACCCCTCGAGATTGATCGGATTCGTGCGCGTGCGAACGACGAGCGCGCCACTGAAGATCTCTTCCTGCGCGATCGGCTGGAAGACGGTCGGCGTCGGATCCGTATCGAGGCCCTGATCTCGGGTGTCGCCGACGATGCCGACGACGGTGCGCCAATCACCCGTGATGGGGATGAACTTCAGCACCTCGCCCGTCCACGCCATGCGGCGGCCGATCGGGTCCTGGTTGCCAAAGAGGCGCTCGGCGAACGACTTGCTGAGGATGACGACGGGTGCCGATCCGCGGCGATCAGTAGATGTGAAACTCCGCCCCTTCAGCAGGGGAATGCCGGCGGCCTCGAAGTACTTCGGATCGGCCGTCTTGTAGGTGGCGCGGGGAGTGGCTTCGCCAGCCGCGAGCGCTCGGCCCTCGCCTTTCGCCTCGAGAACGAAGTACGTGTTCTTGAGCGGCACGTTCGATCCGATCGTCGCGACCTGAACACCGGGCAGTGTGGCGATGCGATCGCGCATGCGCTCATACATCGCGAGCTTCGCCGGCTGGTCGAGCGCGTTTGTCTCGATCGGCACTTCCATCGTGAGGACGTTCTCGGCGCGGACGCCAGTCTCCACGGAGTTGAGCTTCGTGAGCGTGCGAACGAGCAGGCCAGCCGCGGTGAGCAGCACCATGCAGACGGCGAGTTGTGTGATCACGAGCGCATGCTGCAGTCGCTTCCGTGCGCGGCCAGCAGTCTTGCCACGGCCAGCGGCGTTCATCGGCGCCGCGAGCGAGCCGTCATCCCCGATGCTCGGCACGAACGAGAGCACGACGGCCGCGGCAATGCTCGTGAGCAGGCCGACGGCGAGTACGAGCCCATCGACCCGAATCTCGTCCGCACGCGTCGTCAGCTGGGACGCGAAGGCGACGAGCATCTTGAGGCCGGCGAACGCGACGAGCACGCCCAACGCACCTCCGACGATTGCCAGCGCGAGATTCTCGGCGAGAAGGAGACGGCGGAGTCGCCAGCTGCCGGCGCCTAACGCTGCACGCACCAGCATCTCGCGCTCGCGCCGCACACCGCGCATGAGCGTGAGGTTGGCGACGTTCGCGCACGCGATGAGCAGGACGAACGCGGCTGCGCCCATGAGGAGCCAGAGAGTGAGCGAGGCGCGCTCGTTGAGAGCCAACCGAAGGGGCGAGACGGAGATGTCGTACCGGGCCGCTTTCTCGTACGCTTCCGGGTGATCGGCGCGGACGTTGGTGCCAATACGGGCAATCTCCGCGCTCGCTTGCTCGACGGTCGCCCCCGGCGCCAGGCGGCCGAAGACTTCGGTCATGCGGTGCGTGCGGCCCTGCTTCATCGTCGCGCTCAGATGGTGCGGGCTCGTGACCATGTTGACGAAGACGTCCGTCTTTGCCGGGTACTGTGGCGCGCGCTGGACGACACCGACGATCGTGGAGGCCATGTCGTTGATGCGCACGCGGTGACCGATCACTTTCGGGTCGCCGCCGAAGCGCTGCATCCAGAACTGGTGGGAGAGCACGGCTACCGGCGCCGCTGCCGGCCCGTCGTCGCGGCTGCTCGTCAGGCGGCCGAGCACCGAGCCGAGGCCCATGACCTCGAAGAAATTTCCGCTGATCACGCCCGCCTGCACGTGCACCGGCTCGTTGCCGTCGACCATCGTGAAGGTCAGCTGGGAGTACTCGGCGAGGCTGCCGAGCGTCTTCGACCCCGTGCGGTAGTCGATGATCTCAGGAACGGAGAAGAGCACGTTGTCCTGACCCACCCCTTTTGCCGACTGGCGAAGGTAAACGAGACGTTCGCCCTCGCGATTCGGCAGCGGTCGCAATAGCGTGCCGCGGAGGAGGGTGAACATCGCCGTGTTGGCGCCGATGCCTAACGCGAGCGTGAGGATGACGGCGGCGGCGAAGCCGCGGGCCTTCGAGAGGTTGCGAAAGGCGCGGCGGACGTCGGAGAGGAATGACATGGCTCGCTATGGAGGGCTGGTCAACAGCGTGATCGCAGACTGGCGCGGACACCGACGGACTTTCGACTCACGCGTCCGCGCGTTGAGCGTTCTCTGACATCCGGGCGCCGATGCGCTGCTCCTGCTCGCGCAGCTCGGGGGTGAGCTCGGCGGCCAAATCCTCGAACTCGAAGACTTGCCGGACCTCGATCTCACCGTCTTCGCCGGTGGGGTTGGGGCACCGCTTCGCCCACTCGATCGCTTCCTCGCGCGAGCGGCACTGCCAGAGCCAGAAGCCGGCGACCAGCTCCTTGCTCTCGGTGAAGGGACCGTCGACCACCGAGCGCTTGTTGCCCGAAAACCTGATCCGCGCGCCTTTGGAGCTCGGCTGCAGCCCCTCGGCCGCGAGCAGGATTCCGGCTTTGACTAGTTCTTCGTTGTACTTCCCCATCGCGGTGAGCAGCTCCGTGCTCGGCAACTTGCCGGCTTCGCTGTCAGCGTTGGCTTTGACCATCACGAGGAAACGCATGGGAGTAGGGGCTGATGGTGAGATATGAAGTCGGTCGGTGCCGCCTCTACCCTCACGTCGGACGAGGGGGAGCAAAATCGACAAGCCCGAAAATTCCGCAAGACGCCGGGCCCTCGGATCTTTCACCCCCCCGAGCAGATACCGCAAATGGGGCCATAGCCTTTAACGGCCTTTCAGAGCCGGGGCTCGCGCTCGAGTATCTCCTTGAGCCTGGCGAGGTCTTTCCGATTGGCGCGACGCATCGACCACGCGACGAAGGGCGCGATGAGTGTCGAGAATCCCGCGGGCCGCCCGCGATTGCGGAGCCGCATGCGGGTCCCGCTCCGAGCGACGCTGACCCACTCATAGATCGTCTCCATCGGAAATGGCCCCTCGGTCGTGGCCATCACCAGCCGCTCGCCCGGCACAAATGCTGTCACCCGATACGTGTACGCGAGCCGGCGCCCGAGAAACTCAGCGACGAAAGCGACCTCCGAACCGAGGCGCAGGGGCGGCGGAGATTTCCACTCGACGCGCTCGATGTTGACGTACCAGCTCGGCGCGTTCTCGGGATCGGTGGTGTAGCGCGCGACGTCCTGACATGGGCGTTCGATGATGATCTCAGTGAGGACGTCGACCATTGGGCAGCATCGGGTGGAAGGGGTGGTAAACCCTTCACCGTCCACCCGGGGCGTCAAGCTCCCGAACAGACCTTCCCCTTGACATTCGACAAGAGTGGTGCAACTCTTGTCGAACGTCATGGGGAAGCGGGCGGACGCCAGACTCTTGGGCCCATTCGCGATGACGGTCGCGGTTGAACCCTCGAACCCAATACCAATGCCGGTCGAGAGCAACGACGTCCTCCAGGGCACCCTCGACATGCTGGTCCTCAAGGCGCTGTCTCTCCAGCCAATGCACGGCTGGGGAGTGGCCCAGCGGATCCAGCAGATCTCGAGCAACGTCCTCCAGGTGAACCAGGGGTCGCTCTATCCCGCGCTGCATCGCCTCGAGGACCGTGGGTGGATCGAAGCGGAATGGGGGACGTCCGAGAACAATCGCAAGGCGAAGTTCTACCGCCTGACCAGAGCCGGCGAGCGCCAGCTCGGTACCGAGGCGGCGACCTGGCGCCGCTTCGCGACCGCGATCGACGCGGTGATGTCCACGACCTGACGAGCCGACTGGAGCGATCATGAACCTGTTGCGCCGCCTGCGCCGCCGCCTTCGCGCGCTGGCTTTCCGCCGAGAGGTGGAACGCGAGCTCGCAGACGAGCTGCAGCTCCACATCGAGCTCGAACAGGAGAAGAATGAGCGGCTCGGCATGTCGCCTGACGAGGCGCGACGCGCGGCGCTCGTCACGTTTGGCGGGGTCGAACGCTACAAGGAGGAAGCGCGCGACGCTCGCGGCGTGCGGCTCCTCGAGACGGTCGCGCAGGATCTTCGCTACGCGCTGCGGACGATGCGAAAGACGCCCGCCTTCACCGCCACCGTCATTCTCACCCTCGGACTCGGCGTCGGTGCGACGAGCGCGATCTTCAGCATCGTCAATGCGGTTCTGCTCCGGCCGCTGCCTTACGGCAACGAGCAATCACTCGTGAGGCTGTACTCGCAGGTTCCGGATGGTACCATCGACCGATTCAGCGTCTCCATTCCCGACTACCTGGATTACAAGACGCGAAACCGTGTCTTCAGCGACATGGCGATGTGGCTCAACAGCACCATGACGCTCGGTGACGGCGGCGAGCCCCAGCGACTCGCGGCGGTGTTCGCATCGGACAATCTCTTCTCGCTCATGGGAGTCACGCCGTTGCACGGCCGGCTCCTTCAGCCTGGCGACTCGGATCACCCGGACGTGGTCGTGCTCTCGCACGGCGTGTTCGCGCGTCGCTTCGGATCGGATTCTGCGATCGTCGGCCGACGCATCACGCTCGACGGCTCGGCGAAGACGGTGATCGGCGTGCTGCCGCCGAACTTCCGGTTGTACACACGTGACGTGGACGTCTGGGCTCCAGTCGTCATTCAGCAAGTACCGAAGTACACGCAGCGCGGGAATCACATTCTGCGCGTCATCGCGCGATTGCGGCCCGGCGTAACGGTCACTGAGGCCCAGCGCGACGTCCGTCGCGTCGCCGCGAATCTCGCCGCCGAGTACGCGCGCGACGATCAGGGGTGGTCGGCGAATATCTTTTCCGTCCGCAACGAGATCGTCGGCGATCTCACGCGTCCGCTCATGATCCTCCTCACGGCGTCGGCGCTCGTGCTGCTCATCGCATGCATCAACGTCGCGAATCTGCAATTGACGCGGAGCGCGGGGCGCGGGCGTGAGCTCGCCGTGCGCCGCGCGCTCGGCGCCGAACGCGGCCGGCTTGTTGGGCAGATGCTCATCGAGAGCCTCACCTACGCGGCGTTCGGCGGCCTCCTCGGCATCGCGTTAGGCGTCGCAGGCACGAAGGCGCTCGTCGCCGCTGCGCCGGGCGGGATCAGCCGTCTCGACGAGGTCTCGCTCGACGCGCGCGTCTTCGCATTCGCGATGGGCGTCGCGCTGCTCACGGGAATCCTCGTCGGGCTCTGGCCCGCCTTCAGGGATTCGGATCCGCAGCTTGGCCGTACGCTTCGCGATGGGGGCCGCGGGCATGCCGGTTCGATGCATGCCTGGCGCGTGCGCGGCGCCCTCGTGGTCGCCGAGCTGTCTCTGGCGCTCACGATTCTCGTTGGGGCGGGGCTCGTCCTGCAGAGCTTCCGAAAGATTCTCGATCTCGATCTCGGCATTCGCACCGAGAACGCGGTGGCTCTCCGGCTCACGATCCCAGGGCGATACAGTGATTCGACGATCACGCCATTCTTTCGTGAGCTGCAGCGCGGTCTCGCGGCGGTTCCCGGAATTACTGGTGTATCGGCGTCGGATCGTGGACCTGCGCAAGGGAGCGGCGCGTCCACCGACATCCGGCTCATCGAGCGACCGGAGGCAAACGCGTCGGCGTCGCTAATGAGCCAGGTGAGTGTCGTACTTCCGGATTACTTCCGCACGATGGGGATGAAGCTTGTGAGCGGGCGCGACGTCGCCTGGAGCGAACGCCAGCCCGTGGCGATCGTCAACGCTGCGGCTGCATCACGATTCTGGCCCGGCCGCTCCGCGCTCGGCCAGCACGTCGCCTTTGGCCGCCGCTCGACGGATAGCGGGATGGTCGTCATCGGTGTGGTCTCGGACGTCCGTCGCGGCGACATCACGCTGCGGGAGGAGCCGATGATCTACATCCCGGTGGCGAGCGCGCCGAGCTTCGGGCGCACGATGATGCTCGTGGTTCGCGGATCGTTAGGCACGGCGACCACCGTCAGCGCCGCGAAGCGCGCCGTTCACGGCATCGACCCAATGCTCCCCGTCTACGAGATCCGCACGTTGGAGGAGATCGTCGGCGACACCGTCGCGCAGCCGCGGCTCAACGCGACCCTCCTTGGCGCGTTCGCCGCGCTTGCCTTGGTCCTGGCGGCGGTCGGCATCTATGGGGTGATCGCGTACTCCGTCACCCAGCGGCGGCAGGAGATCGGCGTGCGGGTCGCGCTCGGTGCGCAACCGGGAGATGTCTTCCGTCTGGTGGTGCGCCAGGGCGCCGCGCTGGCCGCCGCCGGGCTCGCGATCGGGCTCGTGGCGTCATGGCTGTTGACTCCGGTGCTGCGCAGCTGGCTCTACGAGATCGAGCCAAGCGATCCAGTCACGTTCGTCGGCGTCGCGATCGTACTCGGTGCGATCGCGCTCCTCGCGACGGCGATTCCCGCGCGTCGCGCGACGAAGGTCGACCCGGTGCTGGCGATGCGAGCGGAGTAGCGTGCCGCGATGAGGGTGATGCGGCGCTCGCGTGTCCTGCAATCAGAGACGCGCGAAGACGCCCTGCATTCTCTTTCTCATCGCAACCCGCCGTGCACGCTGGAGCAGCCAATTCGCAGACCGTTCGTCGCCTAACGGCGCAGGAGGCGTCGCTGGCACTGATGTTCGACCAGGTGCCGGTCGCAGTCGAGCGCCTCGCGCTCTGCCTCGAGACGCAACGCCGGATCGGAGCGTCGCACGCGCTGCTCCACCTGCGTCGTATCGCCGCGTTCTGCCTGCGGCTCACGGTCGTGGACGACTCCAGGCTCGGCACCGAGGTCCGGTACACGGCGATGTCGCTGGCGCAGCCGCTCAAGGATCTCGACGATGCACTGGCCGCCGATCGCCTCGACCGCGCTGCAATCTCCGTCGCGAGAGAGCAACTCACGTCCATCCGGCTCCAGCTGGCACGACTGCAAGCGGTCGTCGTGAACAGCCCCCTCTCTTCTGAGTAGGGTCGGCGCGTTTCACGCATCGTGGAATGGGTTTCGCACTAGGGCCCAACCCACTCATCGAGAGAAGGACCATGAAGAGACCCAAGCCGATTTCTCCTCGCGTCCACGGGATGCTCGACTACAGCACGGCCGCGGCGGTCGCGGCGGCACCGCGGATCATGGACCTGCCGGCGCCGGCCTCACGATTGTTCGAGACGCTCGCCGGCGGCTACACCGCGCTCTCCGCGGTCACCGATTATCCCCTGAGTGTGCGGCGCATGGTGCCCTTCAAGGGACATGGCGCGGCGGAGCTCGCGATCGGGCTCGCGCTTCCGGCGATGCCGTGGCTCCTCGGCTTCGCGGACAACCGCGCGGCGCGGAATCTGTGCTTCGGGCTGACCGCGCTCACGCTCGTCGTCGCGGCTTTGACGGACTGGAACGGGGCCGGCGCCCGGGGGCGCCGGCCCCGTTCCAGTCGGTCAAAACTCGCTCGCTAGCGCTCGCGAGAAGCCGATATGGAGTCGCGCGCGCTGGTCGCGCGCGCTCCTGCTCCTCGCGCCGGAGCGAGTAATTTGGAGTCGGGGCCACGAGGCGGGCTCGGCCTTTTCGATCCTGAGTAGTACCCTCCGCATATGGTGCAGGCCAAGCCTGATACCAGGCGCGCGATGTGAGAGCACTCAACATTCCGGGCTGCTAGCAAGATCTCCCGAGCGGGCTAATGCGGGAGCGCGGTGGGTCTACGGGAACGCGGCGTGCAAAGCAATGTCGGACGAACGACGGCGTGTCCGCGTACGCTACCGCGCACTGGAGAATTCTGGTGCGTGAGTCTCGCGAAGCGGCGTGTCGGCGCATAGATCTAGGCACGGGATCACAGTAGACGCGCGACATCTTCGATGTCGTACGACGCGCTGGCATGTTCATCATCCAAGGTAGCTGTGAAGGACAATCTCATCGGAACGGACGGTCTGATCACGACCTTCGCGCAACAGCGCCAGACGCTGCTCAAGCGCACCGGCGACATTCTCTGCGACGAGTCGTCACCCGTTAGGCAGTTCGACAACGATCGCGCGGCGAAGTTGTCGGCGGTTCTCGTGTCGTCGCTCGAGGAGTTGAAGGTGGCGGAGGAGGAGCTGGTGGAGCGCACCGAGGCGCTCGCCGATCTGCGCGACGAGCTGGAACAGCGCGTGCGCGGTGCACACCAGCTGTTCGAGCTCGCGCCGGCCTGCCTTCTCGTCACCGATATCTACGGCACGATCGTCGATGTCAATCGCGCGTGTCAGCAATTGCTGAAGCGCGATCACGCGGGTCTCGAGCGACAGCCGATCACGCGGTTCATCCCGACGGACGGCCGCCGCAACTTCCGGGAGGAATTGAGCCGGGTCGTGATGAACGACGGGGTCAACGACTGGCGGCTGCAGCTGGTGCGTCCGACTGCGGGACCGCTGACCGTGAGCGCGTCCGTGCGTCTCGTGAAGCCGCTGGCGGCCGGTGGTCTGCAGCGCCTCTTCTGGTCGATTCGCGCCCTCGAGCCCGACGGGGCAGCGCTCGACGCCTAACGACGAACCGGCGCGTGCAGCGCCGGTCCCGTCACCACCACCGGGCCGGTGCCGTCAGGTGGAGCGCGTTCGCGCCGCCCTCGATGCGCGCCGCGGCCAGCGCCTGTTCCTCCAGGCGTCGCGCCCGCGATGCGAGCCGCGGCACCCGCGTCGCGATCGCGCGCGCGACCCGGATCTGCGCCGGCACCGGGAGCCCGACCTGGCGGTCGCGACACGCGCGGAGGTCGTTTGTCGTCACTCCAGTGAGCAGCGCGAGCCGCTCGATGGAGAGGCCGTCGTCCTCGCGGAGCTCCTCGAGCAGAGCGGCGGCGCGGTTGTTTCGTTGGATTGATGGCATACGATTACTCGCACCGTTTAGGGCCATCTCTTCCTGCAAGGGACGTGCACGCGCGGAACATGTAGACGACCCCGCGATCCAGCGAGTCAATGCGCGCGAGTGATGCCGGCGCTTGGCGCGCGAGTCGTGCCGTCACCTCCACCAGCTTCGGCGACGTCACGAGAACGTACCGCGGCTTGTAGTGGTCGAGAAGGGTCCCCATGACCTCCGTCTCCTCGGGCAATGTCCGCTCGCGGACATACTCTCCTGCCGTGAAGGTCGTCAGCGGCACGCCATGGCGGCCCGTGTAGAGATATACCGCCGCTTCGGCGTCGGAGCCGATCACGTCGTTAGGCGACGTCGCCCTGGCGACCCAAGCTAGCTGCGGCAGCACGCGGCGCGCGTGGAAGCGGGCGTTGGACGACCACCACGCATTGGCGTAGCCCTGAACGTTGAACGCGATGATGCCGAGCGCTACGACCGTCGCGAGTGCCGCGACGCCAGCGCGCGCCGCTGCGTGGCGCCTAACGGGCAAGGAGTGCCAAGCTGCTGCAAGCCCGGCGGCAGGGAAGAGCATCACGAGCGGCCAGATCCCCCACACGAAGCGCAGCGGCGAAAACGGCCAGACGAGGACGATTGCCAGATATCCGGCGACGAAGAGCGTCGTCAGCCGCATTCGCCGCCATGCGACGCCGACACCAACGACTGTCAGCAGTGCGAAGGCACCGCCGACGAGCATATCCAGACCCGCGCTCCCCCTCGGCACGATGGAGCGTACGATCGTCATACCGATCGTCGCGACGTTGTCCGGCACGGTGACGACGAGCAGGTGAAAGCCCCAGCTGCGCCACCCCGCCGCGAGCCATGCCGTGTAGGAGCCGTACGCTCCACGAATGAGCGGTGGCAGCGCGTCGTTATGCGCGGCAACCCAGAACATCCACGGCGCAATGCCGACGAGCGTCGCGCCGGCGCATGCCGCGGCCTCCTGGTAGCGCCGCCGCGCGAGATACGTCACGAGCACGGCGCCAGCGAGCGCGAAAGCGTGCGTCCGCACGAGCGCGAGTGCCGCGATCGCCAGGCCGAGCAGGACGGCGCGCCGCAGCCGCGCGGGCGAGTCCACGTCCATCGTCACGCGCTCCGCCCAGACGAGGAGTGGAATGAGCAGCGCGAGGAAGAGCGGCTCCGACATGACGGCGCTGCTGAGCACGAGCGACGGGATCGTTGCCGCGCCGGCGAGTGCCGCGACGATCGCGAGCACTCGCGGCAGGCCGAGCGTTCGGCGCGCCAGCTCGCCGGTGAAGGCAGCGACCGCGGCGAGCAGCAGGGCATTAGCAAACTTGAACAGCGCGACATTCTCGGGGAACGCGGGCGCAATCCGCCAGAGGAGCGCGAGGAATGCCGGATAGCCAGGTGGGAAGTGGGTTGCGAGGGGGCCGCCGGGCAAGTTGATGAAACGATAACCCTGGCCGGTCGCGAGCGCCTTCGCGAGCACCAGATACTGCGCGTCGTCGTAGAAGACGCCGATCGGCAGCGGCTCGATCG
This sequence comes from Gemmatimonas sp., assembly GCA_021154325.1. Taxonomy (GTDB): domain Bacteria; phylum Gemmatimonadota; class Gemmatimonadetes; order Gemmatimonadales; family Gemmatimonadaceae; genus AG2. The sequence continues at coordinate 1,540 of JAJKIR010000080.1, read as the reverse complement.
CGTGCATCGCCGCGAGCAACGCGAGGGCCGCGGTGAGCCAAGGCAGCCATCGCTCGAGGTACCGCGCGCCTTCTCGTGTCGCCTGCTGGGCGCGCGGTACGGCGGAAGGAACGGCGGTCGCGACGGACGGTGCGGACACTCTCGTGTGGTCGGCGGTGGCGGGAGCGGACAGTCGAGAGACGAGCCGCCGGCGGACGCGGCAACGATTACCCTCTCTTGACGCCACGTCATGGCCGCACTACACTGCGCCAGACAACCGAAGTGCTCGTGGTCTTTTGCCGCCTATTGCCGCCACGTTAAACAAGGAGCTAAAAAGCGACGCGCCCGGCGGCCCTTTCCGCCCGGGCTTTTTTGTTTTGTATCTCTTCAACCGGCGCGTGCCGCGCGCCCGGAGCACGTCGATGACGATACCTTCACAGACCGCAGGGCCCGGCACACCGAAGAAGGTGACGGTGGCGACGCTCGCGTCCTTCAAGGCGCGCGGCCGCCGCGCGGCATTCGTCACCGCCTATGACTACCCGACGGCGGTCTTCGCCGATCGCGCCGGCGTGGACATGCTGCTCGTCGGCGACTCGGCGGCGATGACGATGCTCGGCTATCCGAACACGCTCGGCGTGTCGATGACCGAGATGCTCGTCTTCGCGGGCGCGGTCTGTCGCGGGGCGAAGCGTGCATTCGTCGTCGGCGACATGCCGTTCCTCTCGTATCAGCCGTCCGACGAAGACGCGGTGCGCAATGCCGGCGCCTTTCTCATCGCGGGATGCGACGCGGTGAAGTGCGAGGGCGGCGCGCGCGTGGCCAGTCGCGTTCGCGCGATCAGCGATGCCGGCATCGCGGTGATGGGTCACCTGGGCCTCACGCCGCAGTCTCAGGCGCAGCTCGGCGGCTATCGGGTGCAGGGGAAGACACTCGCGGCCGTGCAGCGGCTCACGGACGACGCGCTCGCACTGCAGGAGGCCGGCGCGTTCGCGGTGCTCCTCGAGGCTGTACCGGCCGAGGCGGCGGCGTACGTACGCGAGCGCGTGGAGCTGCTCGTCTACGGCATTGGCGCCGGCCCGCACGTGGACGGCCAGCTCGTGATCTCGCACGACATCCTCGGCAGCTTCGTCGGTGACATCCGACCGCGCTTCGTCAGGCGCTATGCGGATCTCGACCTCGAGGTCGAGCGCGCCTTTCACCAGTACGCTGACGACGTTCGCGCCGGTCGCTTCCCCGCGGCCGAGCATCTCTACCCCATCGAGCCGGTACACGAAGCCGAGATCCGCGCGGCGCGATTGCCTGTCATTCCGAGCGAAGCGAGAAATGAGCTCGCTTCGCTCGCACATTCTCTTGTCTGATGCGAGTCGCTCGCGTGTCGCGCTCGCTCTAATCCTCTCCGAAGAGCAGATCCCTCGTCGCTTCGCTCCTCGGGATGACAATCACCTACACACCTAACGACTATGTCAGTGACACTGTACCTCCCGACCGTTCTCGCCAAGCTCGCCGACGGCAAGGTCATCGCTGCCGAAGGAGAGACTGTCGGCGCCCTCGTTAACGACGT
>JAJKIR010000079.1 GCA_021154325.1 Gemmatimonas sp. | reverse complement strand
TTCGTCTGCTCCAGAGTGCGTTGCGTCTCGCTGCGGCGCACGCTGTCCTCGCGCTCGCGCACGTGGCGCGCCTGCTCGCGGCGCAGCGAATCTTCGCGAACCCGCGCCTCGAACTTGGTGCGCTGGTCGGTCGTGAAGATACGGTAGAACTGCGTGCGCGCGTTGGCGCGCACGCTGTCGATCTGTGGCTTCACCGGCTTGAGCAGCGAATCCACGCGACGGTTCTTCTCGTCGATCACCGAGTCCATCGCCGCGCGCTGCGCGAGCGACAGGCCGAGATCGTCGTACATCGCGTTTCGCGCCGCCCACGACCGCTCGGTATTCGCGTGCGTCATCACGCGCTCGGCCGAGAAGCCGAGCACACCGCCAACGAGCACGGCGCCGAGGAGGAACATGAGTGCCTGCTGCTTCGACCGCTGCATTTATGGTCTCCCGTTGCTGCGTTCTTTGTGTCCAACGACGTCCCGGAGCGACGCCTCCCGATCGCCCTCGAGCGTCGGGCGAATCGTCGTCTCGACGGGCACGGGACTCGGTGTGAGAATGTTCTCATACGCGGTCTCGGTCTCGACCTGTCGCGCCCGGAACATGGCGACGCTCGCCGCGAGGACGAGCACGGCGGCGGCGACGAGCGCGGGACGCACCCACCGGTCGAGCTCCGCCCACCACCCGAGATCGACCTCGGTGATGCGGCCCATGATGCGCGCCTCGAGGTCGTTCCAGTAGGGCTCACCGATGGGCGCGGCGTAGATCGCGCGCAGTGTGCGTGCCATCTCCGGGTCCTCGCCCTCGTTATGCGTTGTGAGCTTCGTCATATGTCGCTCCGAACGTCCTTGAGCAGACGGCGCAACGCCGCCCGCGCATGGTGCAGATCCGATCGTGCCGTCCCCTCCGGGATGCCGAGCATCGAGCCGATCTCGCCATGGGTGAATCCTTCGACATCGTGCAGGACGATCACTGAGCGCTGGCGGTCGGTGAGACGGGTGAGCGCGTGGGTCAATCGCCGCCGCAGCTCGTCCGCCTCGCCCGGATCCCGAAAGGGAGCGGGCGCCGACTCCGACAGCTCGTCCGCGTCGCGCACCTTGCGCCGCCGGACGAGGTCCAGTGACGCGTTGGCCATGATGCGGTAGAGCCATGCCCCGAAGGGTTGATCGGGAAGAAATCGATCCAACGCGCGGAAGGCGTGGAGGAAGCCCTCCTGCACCGCGTCCTCCGCATCCTCGTGGGTAAGCACGATGGCACGGCAGACTGCGTACGCCCGACGCTGATGCACCCGCACGAGCGCGGCGAAGGCCTCGCTACTCCCCTGCTGGGCCGACACCACGAGCGCCCGTTCGTCCGAGCTCCTTCGCGGAGTTCCGTCAGACGGCGACGGCATCGTGAAGGTCGAATGGACTGCGGTTGCAACGGTCATCCTCGCTCTGTGAACTCCTGCAAATGTCCACACCTGTTACGGCGGATAACCGCGGAGCGTTGAGAGCATCGCGCTGCACTAGGCGCCCTGGCCATCGAGGCCCAACTCCGTCGCCCGCGCCCGCATGGCGTCGATGACGAACTGGATGTGGGCATCGAGGTCGACGCCCAGCTCCTGAGCCCCGAGCAGGACGTCGTCCCGATTCACACCGCGCGCGAATGCCTTGTCCTTCATCTTCTTCCGAACAGATCGCGCGTCCACCTCATGCAGGCTCTTGGACGGGCGCACGAGGGCGGTGGCGGTGACGAGGCCCGTGAGCTCGTCGACCGCGAAGAGTGCTCTGGCCATCGGCGTCTCGCGCGGAACACCACAATAGGTTGCGTGGCCCAGGATGGCCTGAAGGATGTCCTCGGGCCACCCGCGTTGCCGGAGGATGCGAACGCCCTCCGCGGGGTGCTCGTCGGTGGCGGAATGCGCCGTGTTCGGATAGCGCTCATAGTCGAAGTCGTGAATCAGCCCAGCGAGCCCCCAGCGCTCCGGGTCCTCGCCCAGCTTCTCGGCGTACGCCCGCATGGCGGCCTCGACCGACAGCATGTGCTTTCTGAGCGACTCGCTGGCGGTGTACTCGTGCATGAGCGCCAGTGCATCGGCGCGCGAAGGCAGTGACATTAGAGTTGAGCGGTTGAGTGAGGCCCTGGAGCGAGTGAATAGAACATCAAGGAGCGCACCGGTCCATCTTCGCACGATCGCCAAGGCGAAAGCCACGGCGGAAGAGGCGGAGCGCTTTCCGTTCAGTGTGCCGATCGTCCGTGAGCTCGAGACGCTCTCGGTGAATGCGGCGGTCACCTTCCTCGTCGGTGAGAACGGGTCGGGGAAGTCGACGATCCTCGAGGGGATCGCCGCGGCCGCGGGGCTGCCGACTATCGGGACGGTCGGTGTCGCCGATGACGAGACCCTCGGTGCACAGCGGTCGCTGGGACGCGCACTCCGGCTCACCTGGCGACAGCGGACGCGCCGCGGATTCTTTCTCCGGGCCGAGGACTTTTTCGGGTTTACGAAATCATTGTCGAAGATGCGCGCCGAGTTGCAGACGCGCCTCGCGGAGATCGAGATCGAGTACCAGGATCGGACGGCGTATGCGAAGGGGCTGGCGCAGATGCCGATGCGCACGTCACTCGCGGACATGGAGCGACGGTATGGCGTCGACCTCGACGCGAACTCACATGGCCAGAGCTTCCTGCGACTCTTCGCGTCGCGCTTGGTGCCTGGTGGACTGTATCTGCTCGACGAACCGGAAGCGCCGCTGTCGCCCCAGAGTCAGCTGGCGCTGATCACGATGATCAACGACATGGTCGCGCAGGAGTCGCAATTCATCATCGCGACGCACTCCCCGATTCTCCTCGCGTTCCCCGGCGCGTTGATCTACAGCTGCGACCGCGTGCCTATTGAGGCGGTCAAGTTCGACGAGTTGGATCACGTGGTGCTGACACGCGATTTCCTCAACGATCCGGAGAAATTCCTGAGGCACCTGACGAGTGACGAGTGACGAGTGACGAGTGACGCGTCCAGCCTCCCGCGTCCGGCGTCGTCAGCGCTCGGCGCCGGCGGCGGGCTTTTCGGCGGCGTAATGGCGGTTCGTGAGCATCACGATCGTGCCGAGGAGGAGGAGGAGCGCGAGGGCGCCGATGACGAGACCGGCGAAGGCGGCCCCCATGTCGGAGCGGTGGGCGACGTGCGCGCCGGCGGGGCCGTGCGAATGCGTGTGCGTGTCAGCCATGGTGAGCTCGGTCGTGCGTCGCGTCGTTAGGCGACGCGCACCTTGTTGATGACGTCGTTCTTCTGGATCTTCTTCATGACGTCGAGGCCGTCGACGACCTTGCCGAAGACCGTGTGGACGCCATTGAGATGGCGGCAATTGGCGTCGTTGAGGACGATGAAGAACTGGCTGCCGCCGGTGTCCTTCCCGGCATGCGCCATCGACAGCGCGCCGACCTCGTGCGTTTTCGGGTTGCCCGCCGTCTCGCACTTGATCTTGTATCCCGGACCGCCTGTTCCAATCCGGGGATCGCCGGCCGGAAGATCGCGCGAGAGTGGATCACCGCCCTGAAGGACGAAATCGGCAATGACCCGATGGAACTTGACGCCGTCGTAGAAGCCGCTGTTCGCGAGCTTCTCGAAGTTCTCGACCGTCTTGGGGGCGTCCTTCTCGTACAGGTCCGCGGTCATGGAACCGCGGTTGGTTTCGAATGTGGCGCGCTTCACGTCGGTGGTCGGTGGTCGGTGGTCGGTGAACGGTGGACCGTTAACGGATAACGGCAGCCTCGAAAAGCTAATCACCTACCCGCCACTCGCCACTTGCGGACCACGGTTCACGGATAACCGAGTTCAGCGCGTCCGTTCCGATCGCGCGGGCATCGACGACATGAAGTGATAGACCCGCGGGACCTTGCAGCCGGCGAGCAGCGCAGGCGTGAAGGTCCACTTGCCGATGACACCGCGGACATTCTCGGCGAACCACTTGTTCGAGACTTTCACAACTTTGAAAGTCTTGAGGTCGGCGCGGCCGAGGGTATCCACGACGACGTTAATCTTGATCTCGGCACTGCCGTCCTTGCGGAGCGCGGACTCCGGCATCCGCTGGAAGGGCGCGGGCTTCATCGCGACGGGCGCGGGGAGTCGCTCGACCTCGAGATCAGGCTGCAGTCCGGCCCGGCGCCGCGCCTCGACGCAGTCGCCCTGAGTGAGCGGGCCGGCGATCCGAACCCCCTGCTCGGCTACGGGAGTCGCCGAAGAATGTGCGCAGCCGGCGAGTGCCAGCGCGGCCAGTGCGAGCGAGACGATTTGTCCGGGGCGTATCATCGAAGCGAGGCGAGGGTTCCCTCCTATACTCTCGACGACGGGCAAAGGTCACTGAGCGGACACTCCTCGCATCTGGGCGTTCGCGCGACGCAGATCTGCCGCCCATGCTCGATCAGCAGATGCGCGAGCAGCGTCCACTGCTCGCGTGGAAACAGCGGCATCAGGTCCTGCTCGATCTTGACCGGATCGGTGTTGGTCGTGAGCGCCAGGCGCTGGCTCACGCGAGTGACATGCGTATCGACGACGACGCCTTCGTTTCGCTCGAACGCGTTGCCGAGGATGACATTCGCCGTCTTGCGTCCCACACCGGGAAGCTCGACGAGCTGCTGCATCTCGGATGGTACGACGCCGCCGTGATGCTCGGCGATCGCGGTGGACATGCCGACGAGACTCTTCGCTTTGTTGCGAAAGAATCCGGTGCTCTTGATCATCTCCTCGAGCTCCTCGGGTTTCGCCGCCGCAAGAGCTTCGGGTGTTGCATAACGACGAAAGAGCGCGGGGGTGACCATGTTCACGCGCTTGTCGGTGCACTGCGCGCTGAGGATCGTCGCGACGAGCAGCTGGAACGGCGTCTGGAAGTCGAGCGCGCAGTGCGCGTCTGGATAGCGAGCTCGCAGGCGCGCGAAGATCTCGGGGGCGCGCTGCGCAGCGGGAGCGCGACGGGACGCGAGGCCGCGCGATGACTTCTTCGCCGGAGCGGCAGCGATGGCAGTCGTCCGTTTCGACTTGGCAACTGCGGGAGCACCGCGCGAGATCTTCGGCTTTTTCGGCGGGAGCACGACCTTCTTCGAGACGACCTTCGGCCGTGACTGCGAGAGTGGCTGTCGTGGTGCGTTTCGCTTGTTGCGCATGCGCCTAAGCTAACGCCGGCGAGCGCGCGCGAACGCGACGATGCCATCGGCATCACGCGTGTTGAGAAGATCGGTGGATTCGAGCCAACCCTTGCGCGCGAGTCCGACGCCTACGCTCACGTTGTCGAGCGCATTGACGGAGTGCGCATCGGGGCCGAGCGCCACCATCGCCTTCCGTCGCTTGGCTTCGATGAGATACCGCCAATCGAGATCGAGCCGGTGGGGATCGGCATTGAGCTCGACCGCCACGCCGACAGCGGCTGCCTTCTCGATCACGGCGTCGACATCGAGCGCATACGGTTCGCGCGACAGAAGCAGTCGCCCCGTGGGATGCGCGAGCACGGTGAGGAACGGCTCATCGAGGGCGCGGAGGACGCGCTTCGTCATCGCCGGTCCATCCATGCCGAATCGCGAATGAATGGAGCCGATGACGAAATCGAGCTGCGCGAGGAGTCGTTCGTCGTAGTCGAGTCGACCGTCGGCGAGGATGTCCGCCTCGATGCCTTTCAGGATGCGGAAGTTGCCGTCGTCGATCTGGGCATTGAGCCTCCCGATCTCCTCGATCTGCGCGAGGACCTTCTCACGTGGCAGCCCGGATGCGTAGAACGCGGCCGCCGAGTGGTCGGAGATACCGATGTAGCTCCAGCCGCGGTCGCGCGCTCCGCGTGCCATCTCCGCGACGGAGCTCTTGCCGTCGGAATAGTGCGTGTGACAGTGCAGCACGCCGCGGATGTCGTTTTGCAAGACGAGGGAGGGGAGCGCGTGACGAGCCGCGGCGTCGACCTCGCCGTGAGCTTCGCGAAGCTCGGGCTCGATGTAGTCGAGCCCCGCCGCGCGATAGAGTGAATGCTCATCGGCGATGTCGAGCGGGCGAGATTGGGAGTCGCGGAGCTCGTCGTCGACGAGCTGGAGCCCTCGCTCGGCTAGGCGCGCCTGCACGAGGGCGACGTGCTCGTCGCTCCCAGTGGCGCGCCAGAGCGCGACGCCGAAGCAGCGCGGAGGAGCGCAGCGGAGCGCGAGCCGAACGCCATCGACGAAATGAATCTCAGCGCTGGCGCCCTCGTGCGTCGCCGACTTGATGCCAGCGATTCGCGTGAACGACGCCGCGACATTATTCGCGTCCGCATCCGGACGGCAGCGCGCGACTATGGTGACTCCACGAACGACCTCGCGATGTCGGCGAACGTCGCCGGCAATGACGGCGTCATCGACGTCGGGGTGCTCGGTAACGAGGGCGAGCAGATGCTCGGCATCGACTCGGCCGCGATGATAGAGCTGGAGCACGCCCGTCTCGCGCGAGAAGGCGATGCCCTTGAGGATCTTTTCGGCCGTCTTGGGGCCGAACCCGCGAATCGAGGCAAGCCTGCCGTCGCGCGCGGCTTCCTCGAGCTGCTCCACGTCCGAGATCTCGAGCTCCTCGTAGATCTTGTGGATCTTCTCGGGTGTGAGGCCGGGGATCGCGAGCATGTCGAGCAGGCCCTCGGGGGTCTCTTCGCGCAGCTCGTCCAGGTACCGTGACGATCCGGTCTCGACGAGATCGCGGACGACGGCAAGGGTGGCGGGACCGAGGCCACGCACCCGTCCGATCTCACCGGATTGGAGCATCGGCGCCAGATCGTCGGCTCCGAGGGTGAGGATGCCCTTGGCGGCAGTCTCGTACGCGCGTGCCTTGAAGCGATTCTCACCGCGCAGCTCGAGATACGCGGCGATCTGTGTGAGCACGTGCGCGGCGGTTCGACTGTCCATGAGTAGAGAGTAGAGAGTAGAGGGTGGAGAGTGAACTACTCTCTACTCTCTGCTCTCTGCTCTCTGCTCTCTGCTCTCTACGTTTCCACTCCGGCGTAGCTCCTGAGTCGGTCGATGAGCTCGTGCAGCTGCTTCTCGG
>JAJKIR010000078.1 GCA_021154325.1 Gemmatimonas sp. | reverse complement strand
GCTGCGAGGGTCAAGGTCATGCGATCTCCACTCCGGCCCATTGTTCGATGATCTTCACGGTCTCCACGTGATCCGCCACCTCGCCTAACGAGTTGTGGGCGAGCTTCCAGAGCGCGGCGGTGAGCTGCAGCATTGGCGCCGGCACGGCGTCGGCGCTCGCGACGGCAGCGGCAATGCCAACGTCCTTGTCGAGCAGCGCGAGGCGAAAGGTGCGCGGAAAGGCCCGCGTGAGGACGCGCTCCGGAATGAGGTTCATCGACGCGTTGGAGCGCCCGCTGGACGCGTTGATCACGTCCAGGGCGGTCGCCGGCGCGACGCCCTCCTTCACGAGGAGCGCGAGTCCTTCCGCGGCCGACCAGATGTGCACGGCCAGCAGCGCGTTGTTCACCGCCTTGAGCGCATCGCCCGCGCCGACGGCGCCGCAGTGCACGATCTTCTGCCCAAAGGACTCCAGCACTGGCCGCACGCGATCGAGCACAGCGCGATCGCCACCGACCATCACGGTGAGCGCGCCCTTCTCCGCTCCACTCACGCCGCCGCTCACCGGCGCATCGATGAAATCCACGCCGCGTTCGCGGAGTCGCTCGGCGATGCGACGCGACGTGGCGGGCTCTCCGGAGGTGCAGTCCACCAGCGCCGCGCCACGGCGCATCGCGGCGAGCAATCCGTCGCCTCCGTCGAGGAGCGACATCACCTCGGGTGAGTTCGGAAGACAGGTGATGACGACGTCCGCGTCACGCGCCGCATCGGCTGGCGACGTCGCGGCACGTGCTCCCGTCGCTTCCGAAAACTCGCGCGCGCGCGACGCTGTGCGATTCCAGACCGCGAGCGGGAACTTCGCTTCGGCGACGCGGCGCGCCATCGGCCAACCGATCGCGCCGAGTCCGAGAAAAGCAACGTGCATAAGTGGGGCGCGGGACGCGGGACGAGGAATACGGGACCAAACGTGGAGTAGATGCGAGCGGAAGCTATATTCACGCGGCTCGAGCGTCACCTCACGGAACCCGCGTCCCGCGTCCCGCGCCCCCCGGCCCGCATATCGCCATGGCTCCGCCGCAACGCAATCCCGAGGATCTGCCCGTCGCGGCACTCGTCGCGCCGGACATTCTCGCGTTGCTCGAGGAGTCGCCAAGCGACATCGCGGCCGAGACGGAGGAGATGCACCCCGCCGATCTCGCCGATGTAGTCGAGCTGCTGCCGGAGGAGCGCGTGCCGCTCTTCCTTTCGGCCCTGCCGCGCGAGCGCGCCGCTGACGTCCTCGAGTACCTGAACGAGGAACTGCGCGCGCAGATCCTCGAGCAGATGAGCGCGCGCCAGGCGGCGGAGATCGTCACCGAGATGACGCCCGACGATCGGGCGGACACGCTCGAGGAGCTGAGCGAGCTCTCGGAGGAACACGCGGAGGAAGTGCTCTCCGAGATTCCAAGCGAGGCGCGGCGCGAGACCGAGCAGCTCCTCCGCTTCGATCCGGATACCGCCGGCGGCCTGATGACGACGGAGTTCGTCTCGGTCCCCGAGATGACGACCGTCGAGGACGCGCTCGACCGCGTGCGCGCCCTGGCGCGTTCGGGCCGGCGCGAAGCGATGTACGCGATCTATGCGACAGATGCGGCCGGCCGGCTGGCCGGCGTGCTGTCGCTGCGCGAGCTGCTCGCGGCCCAGCCGGGCGCGAAGATCTCCGACATCGCCTGGACCGAGGTCGTCGCCCTCGGACCGAACGCCGACCGGGAGGAAGTCGCCCGCCTAACGTCGAACTACGACCTCGTCGCGATTCCGGTGGTGAGCGAGTCCGGCCACCTCATGGGCGTGATCACGGTCGACGACGTCATCGACGTCATCCAGGAGGAGCAGACCGAGGACGTCCAGAAGCTCGGTGGTATGGAGGCGCTCGACGAGCCCTACATGCAGATCGGCTTCTGGCGCATGATCCGGAAGCGAGCGGGTTGGCTCTGCGCGCTCTTCATCGGCGAGATGTTCACGGCGACAGCGCTCGGCTATTTCCAGGGCACCATCGATCGCGCAACCGTCTTAGCTCTCTTTCTGCCGCTAATCATCAGCTCGGGCGGCAACTCGGGGTCGCAGGGGACGTCGCTGATGATCCGGTCGCTCGCGCTGCAAGAGGTCGGGATTCGCGACTGGTGGCGCGTCGCCGTGCGCGAGCTGCCGGCCGGGCTCACGCTCGGACTCATCCTTGGCGTGATTGGGTTCGGGCGTATCGAGCTCTGGCAGTACCTCCACAATCACTCCGTACACGTCTTCGGGATGCCGCTGGGCATGAACTACAACCAGCACCCCGGGACGACACTCGAGGCCCACCTGGTCGCGCTCACGGTTGGACTGGCGCTGATCGGCGTAGTGACCTTTGGGACAATGGTCGGTTCGATGCTTCCGTTCCTCTTCCGGCGAATGGGTTTCGATCCCGCGAGCGCGTCGGCCCCATTCGTCGCGACGTTCGTGGACGTCACGGGCCTGATCATCTACTTCACGGTCGCCCTCATCGTACTGCACGGCGTCGTGTTGTAGTGCGATCTAGCGGCGCTTCGTCGTGATCAGGACGACGCCGTTCACGCCATCCGAGCCGTAGGCGGCAGCCGAGCCGGCATCCTTGAGGATCTCGATGCGGGCGATGTCCGCGGGGTCGATGCCGGCGAGCGCGCTTCCGAGGCCGCCACCCCGTGGCAGGGGCATGCCGTCGAGGACGATCAGCGGCGCGGCATTCCCCGCATTCGCTGACGCGTTGCGAATGCGCAGGGTGAAGTCACCGTTAGGCAGCGGTACGACTTCGACGCCGGCGACGCGTCCGCGGAGCAGCTCCTCGACGCGCGCGACGCGTTGATTAGTCAACTCGTCTCCGGAGACGCTGCCGACGGCGCCCGTGACGTCGCGCTTCGCCTGGCGACCGTACCCAATCGAGACGGAGTCCGAGTTACTCGGCGTGGGAGCTGACGAGCCATGCGCGGAGCTACCTCCGCAGGCACCCGCGATGATTGCCGTCGTCATGAGGAGACCGATGGGCACGGCGTGACGACGGACGAGCATCGTTCCTCCTCGCGTCCGCTCTCGGCAATGACGCTATGTAGTCAGTCGAGCGACTCGACGCTCGCACCCTGAGAGGCGGCGCAGACGTAGACGGCAGGCTCGAGCCCAACAACCTCAGTATACATCCGGGCTACGTCGCACGCGAACGTGTCAGCGCCCTCACGCCTGACGAGTGCGACGGCGCAGCCACCGAACCCTGCCCCCGTCATTCGCGCGCCGAGGCAGGCGTCATCTCTGCGCGCCAGCTCGACCATCGTGTCCAACTCGCTCCGCGACACCTCGAAGTCGTCGCGCAACGACGCGTGGCTCGCGTCCATGAGCGCGCCAACGGCAGCGAGATCGCCACGCTCAAGTAACTGTGCTGCATCAAGCGTGCGCGCATTCTCGTGAATGACGTGGCGCGCCCGCTTCCGCGTGACGGGATCGAGCTCGTGTTCCCGGGCGGTGAAGGTCGCGACGTCGACGTCACGCAAGGCAGGCACGCCGAAGAATCTCGCGGCCGCCTCGCATTGGGCGCGGCGCTCGTTGTACGCCGAGTCGACGAGACCGCGGCGCGTGCCAGTGTCGAGCACGACGACGGCGACGCTGTCGGGAATGAGCACGAGCTGCGTCTCGAGACTCCGGCAGTCGATGAGCAGTGCGTGTCCGGCCGCGCCAGCAGCGGAGATGAGCTGATCCATGATGCCGCAATTCACACCGACCCACTCATTTTCGGCCCGCTGCGCGATGCGGGCCATCGCCACCGGCTGCCATACGACGCCGCTGATCGCGGAGAACGTTCGCGCGGCGGCGAGCTCCAGTGCCGCACTGGAGGAGAGGCCCGCGCCGAGGGGCACGTCGCCGGCGGCGACGCCCTCCCAGCCGCGTGTGGGACGTCCGTCATCTTCCAGCGCCCACGCGACGCCGCGCAGGTATTCCACCCAGCCGCCGCTGTCACGGGCGCGGGCGCCATCGAGGGAAAAGGTCGCGTCCTCGCCGAAGTCGATTGAATGGACAGCCACCCGGCGGTCGGTCCGCGCCCGCACGGCGAGCCAGACCTCGCGGTCGATCGCCATCGGCAAGACGAAGCCGTCGTTGTAATCGGTATGATCGCCGATGAGGTTCACGCGGCCGGGAGCCCGCGCGAGGAAGGAAGGCGCGGCGCCAAACCGGCGCTCGAATTCCTCGCGCACGCGCGCGCGCAGTTCGCCGCTCACGAGGCCTCGGTCGTACGAGAAATGGCCAGCTCGCGGAGACGGGCCGCCGCGGCCTCGGCGGTCAGGTCGCGCTGGGGCTCGCCCAACATCTCGTAGCCGACGAGAAACTTGCGCACCGTCGCTGACCGGAGGAGCGGTGGATAGAAGTGCATGTGAAGGTGCCACTCGGGATGCTCGCGCCCGTCGGGCGGCGCCTGATGGATGCCGGCGGAGTATGGGAAGGACACGTCGAAGAGCGCGTCGTACTGGTTCGTTAGGCGTTTGAGCACGTCGGCGAGTCCGTCGCGCTCGCGATCGCCTAACGCGGAAAGGTGGGGCACCGGACGTCGGCTGACAACCAGCGTCTCGAATGGCCACACGGCCCAGAACGGGACGAGGCCGACGAAAGCATCATTGGCGCACACAATGCGTTCCTCGCGCCGCAGCTCGGCGGCGAGGTAGTCCTCGAGCAACGTTCGGCCGACGCGCCCGAAGTGTTCGGCGAAGCGCTCCGTCTCGCGCGCCGTCTCGAGCGGAATTGACTCCTGCGCCCAGATCTGTCCGTGGGGATGCGGGTTGCTCGCTCCCATGACTTCGCCCTTGTTCTCGAAGATCTGGACGTGATTGACGTCGGGGCGGCGACCGAGCCGGTCATATTCCTCCGCCCAGAGGTCGACCACACAACGGATCTCGGCCGGCGTCATGCCGGGGAGCGACAGATCGTGTCGGGGCGAGAAGCAGATGACCCGGCACAGGCCAGACTCGCTCCGCGCCACGAGGAGATTACCGTCGGTGCGGAGCTCGGCGGGTGGATCACCAGCGGCGCGCGGGCGCAGCGCGGCGAAATCGTTCTCGAAGACGAAGGTCCCCGTGTACGACGGATTACGAACGCCACCCGCGCGCTCATTTCCAGGGCAGAGGTAGCAGCCTGGATCGTAGACCGGCCGCTGGCTCGGCGGCGTGCGCTCGAGCTGTCCCTGCCAGGGGCGCTGCGTACGGTGCGGCGACACGAGCACCCACTCGCCGGTGAGCGGATTCCAGCGGCGGTGCGGTGCGATCGCGAGCGCGTTCAGCCCGCTCGGCATCGGGTGCGACGCGGAGGGCATGCGATTCACATCACCCCCCATAGCGAGCAGGAAGAAATGGAAGTGACCTGAACCGGTTCGAAAGGGTTCAGAATGTTCATTAAGAGGCTTTTCGGGTGGGACATTGTCAAGCCGGGATGATCCACTCACGCCGGGATGACGCTCGTGTTCTCCGTTGCCACACTGCGGGACCGGTCTTGACATGCTCTCGCATACGAACCATGCTAGCCGCGCTTGAACTCGTTCGATTCAGTTCAATCGGGTTCGGGACCACTCCTCCCGTGCTCGGGGGCCCTGCCCACTCTGAGATGAAGACTCAGCGCGCCACGATCACGGACGTCGCCCGGCAGGCCGGAGTCTCCAAGGCCACCGTCTCCGCCGTCATCAATGACAGCCCGTCGGTGAAGGGGTCGACGCGCGACCGCGTGCTCGCCGCGATAGACGTGCTCAATTACCGGCCGACCCAGGTCACGCGCACGACGGCGCGAAAGACAAAATGCATCGGTCTTCTCATCAAGGAGATCGACAATCCGTATTACGCCGAAGTGGTGCTGGGTGCGCGCGCGCACGCGAACCAGCAGGGCTACACGCTGCTCGTCGTGAGCTCGGAAGGGGAATATGACTCGGAGCGGCGCGCGGTCGAGCTGCTACAGGCGAAGGATGTCGAGGGGCTGATCGCAACGCCCGTGCTCGACGAGCATGCCGACCTCTCGCATTTCTTCGAGCTCAAACGCCGAAACTTCCCCTTCGTGCTGCTCGAGGAAGTTCGCGGTGTGCCGGCCAGCCTCGTCGATGTCGACAATCGGGATGCGTCGCGCAAAGCGGTGGAGTATCTCATCCGTCAGGGTCATACGCGGATCGTGCACTTCGCCGGGCCACGCTATTCGATGCACAGCGAGGAGCGGCTCGACGGTGTGCGGCGGGCGTGCAGCGCGTCGCATCTCATCTTCCACGACGACGACGCGATCGAGGCGGGAGCGCATCTCGCCGACGGCTATCGTGCCGCGCTCGCGTGCTTCCGCAAGCGCACCGGCGCGGCGCGGCCGACGGCGGTGACGTGCTACAACGATCTCGTCGCGATCGGCGTGTGTCGGGCGCTCCACGAGCTGGGCATTCGCATCCCCGACGACGTGTCGGTGATCGGCTTCGACGACATTCCGTTGCTGGAGTATCTGCCCGTGCGCTTGACGACGGTGCGCATGCCCAAAGCGGCGATGGGTGAGGTGGCGGCGCAGATGCTCATCCGCCACATCGAATCGCGGACGGTCATACCGCCGCAGAAACTGCTGCTCGAGGCGGAGCTCGTGACGCGGGAGTCCACCCGGGCGCTCGAAGGCGCCATCACGCCGCCCCCGTCAACGCGCGAGAAGCGTCTTCCCACCTCCACCGCCGGCAGCGGCCGGGCGGCGCGCCGTTAGGCGGCGCGCACGAGATCGGCCGCAGATGAACATGTCACGTGCTCTCGTCGCTGCCTTCGCCGGCGTGCTCGGTGCGCACGCGGCAGCCGCGCAGGGGCCAGCCGCGCCGTGGCGTCCGGTTGGGGGACGTCTCCTCACTCGTTGGGCAGCGGACGTCGATCCGACGCGCGTGCTCCCCGAATATCCGCGCCCGCAGATGGTCCGGACGCGGTGGACGAATCTGAACGGCTTGTGGGAATTCGCGGTGCGCGCCGACAGCGCGGCACCGCTGCCCTTCGGTCGTGGGCTGCCGGAGCGGATTCTCGTGCCATTCGCGATGGAGGCGGCGCTGTCGGGCATCGGGCGGCACGCCGAGCGCGTCGTCTATCGCCGGATGTTCCGCGTCCCGGCCGATGTCACCGAGGGTGAGCGTTTGCTCATCCATTTCGGCGCCGTCGACTGGCGCGCCACGGTCTACGTCAACGGCCGGCGGCTAGCAGAGCACACAGGCGGCTACTCGCCGTTCACGGTGGATGTCACCGATGCGCTCCTCGCACGGGCAGACGAACAGGAGCTCGTCGTGGCGGTGTACGATCCGACCGATGCCTTCGGGCAGCCGCGTGGCAAGCAGGTCAGCAACCCGCGGGACATCTGGTACACGCCGGTGACGGGGATCTGGCAAACGGTGTGGCTGGAGCCCGTGCCACGGTCGTCGATCGACCGGCTGGTGCTGACCCCGGAGCTCGGCGCCGGCGTGCTGCACGTGACGGTGTCGGGACGCGGCGTGGCCCCGGCCGCCCGGGTCGAGGCGGTTGCGTCGAGCGGGGGACGTCTCGTCGGGCGCGCTACGGGCGCCGTCGGCGGCGACCTCCGCCTAACGATTGCCAACGTCCACCCGTGGAGCCCCGACGATCCATTTCTGTACGATCTACGGGTGACGCTGCGCGACGGCACGAGAGGAGTCGACTCGGTCACGAGCTACTTCGGTATGCGGTCGGTGAGCCGCGGCCCTGACGCGAACGGCTTCGTGCGCATTCGCCTCAATGGCAAATCCGTCTTCGAGCTCGGACCGCTCGATCAGGGTTGGTGGCCGGACGGATTGTACACGGCACCGACCGACGCCGCGCTTCGGCACGACATCGAAATGATGAAAGCCCTCGGCTTCAACATGGTGCGCAAGCACATCAAGGTCGAACCGGCGCGGTGGTACTACTACGCGGACAAGCTTGGCCTCGCGGTGTGGCAGGACATGCCAAGCGGATGGAACGACACACCGGCGGCGCGGCGCGATTTCGAGAGCGAACTACGCGCGATGATCGAGGATCTGCGCAGCGTGCCGTCGATCGTGGCATGGGTGCCATTCAATGAGAAGTGGGGCCAGTTCGACACGCGGCGCATCGTGAGCATCATCAGGCAGACCGACACGACGCGGCTCATCAACGACGCCAGCGGGTGGCAGCACGAGGGCGCCGGCGACATCATCGACGTGCACCGCTATCAGGGTCCGCAGGCGATGTTCGGCGCGGAGGGACGCGTCGCCGTCGTCGGTGAGTTCGGCGGGCTGGGGTACAAGGAGAACGGCCACGCGTGGGCCGGTGACACATGGGGCTACGGCGGACTCTTCGCGTCGACGGATTCGCTCGCTGCTCGTTATGCGCTGCTCCTCCAGCGTCTCTACCACGATCGGGACACGCACGGCATCAGCGCAGGCGTGTACACGCAGCTCACCGACGTCGAGGTGGAGCTGAATGGCTTCATGACGTATGACCGCGCCGTGGTGAAGTTCGACACCGCGCGCACGGCCGCGGTAAACCGCGGGCTTGCCCCATACCTGTTGCCCGAGCTCGCCGAGTTCACGGACAGCGTGCGCGTGACGATCTCGCAGGGCACCCCGACGGACGTGTACTACACGCTCGATGGAAGTGAGCCGACGACGCGGAGCACGCGCTATCGCGGGCCGATCACCTTGAAGGCGAGCACCGTCGTGCGAGCGCGGAGCTTCATCAATGGTGCGCCAACGGCCGCGCCGGAAGGCCACATAGACTATCGGCGGGTGCCCGGCCGGGCGCCGGTGACGGCCCGCGTCGTTCCGGGGCTGAGCTACGAGTACTTCGCGGACACGACGAAAGAGCCCGCGTTTCGCCTGAACTGGCCGGTCCGCTGGCGGGTCGAGCATGCCGAGACGCGTTCCGACGATTTGCGACCGACAAAGCGCGGTACGGTCGTCGACTTCTCGCTCGCACCACGCGACACCAGCGAGATGTTCTCCTTCCGCTACACGGGCTACATCCGCGTGCCGCGCACCGGCGTCTACACCTTCCTCGCCCGCTCCGACGACGGCGCCGGACTGTGGATCGGCGAGCAGAACGTGTTCTGGTCGTTAGGCCAGTCGCCGAAGACGACGGAGACGTGGGGTCAGGCCGCGCTGCAGGCAGGCCTCCATCCGATCACGGTCGGCTTCTTCCAGGCATACGGGCCGATGCGGCTCGAGATGTACATCGAGGGGCCGGGGCTAGCGCGCCAGCGCATCCCAAGCTCGATGCTCTTTCGCGACGCGTCTGCCGCTGCCGGAACCGACGGGGAGAATCGTTAGGTATGAGCCGATCCCGCCAAGCTGTCCACCGCGCGCGCGAGCGCCCGCCGCCGCCGGCGGTAACACACTTCATCCACTCGTCAGCTCACCCAGTCAGGTCCACGTCAGGGACCACTCACGCTGTTCCCGCGGAGAAACGACCTTGAACATCTCACTTCATCACTGCTCGCGGCTCGTGGCGCTCGCCATCGCCGCGATCCTGCCGAGCGTCGCCACAACGGCGCACGCACAGGGCGGCAGCCGCATCACGGGTACGGTGCTCGGAGAGGCCGGCCAACCGCTTGCGGGCGCGCAGGTCACCATCACGAATACGACGACCGGGGCCGTCACGAACGGTCAAGGGAAGTACACGATCATTTCCGTCAGCGCCGGAACGTACGACGTCCGCGCGCAGCGCATCGGCTATTCGCCGGCGTCGCAGCGCGTCACCGTCTCAAGTGGCGCCGATGCGGTCGCCGATTTCCAGCTTTCCGTGCTGCCGGCGAATCTCACCGCGGTGGTCACGGTCGGTTACACGACGGAGCAGCGCCGCGACATCTCCGGAGCCGTTTCGAGCGTCAGCGGAAACGAGATCCGTGACCAGAAAGTCGCCACGGTCGAGGAGGCAGTACGCGGCCGCATTCCAGGCGTCCAGGTCGCCGCCTCGGGCGAGCCGGGGCGAGCGGCGCAGATCATTGTCCGTGGGCAGAATGGCTTCGGGAGCCCGGCACCGCTTTACGTGGTCGACGGGATGTACATGTCCGAGAATCCGAATCTCAACCCGGACGACATCGAGTCGATCGAGGTGTTGAAGGACGCATCGGCGGCGGCGCAGTACGGCGCGCAGGCGTCGAACGGCGTCGTCGTCATCAAGACGCGTCGTGGCCACGCCGGGAACAACGAGGTACAGCTCCGCACCTACTACGGCTATCAGGAAGTGCCGAAGCGGCTGAACATGATGAATGCCTCGCAGTGGCAGGCACTCAACCTCATGGCCTATCAGAACGCGGGCTTCCTGCCGCAGGACATCCCAGCGGGCATCAAGGGCAGCGCGACCATCAACACCGACTGGCAGGACGCGGTCTTCCAGAAGGGCGGGATACAGGATTATAACTTGCAAATGTCCGGCGGCTCGCCGACCGCGTCGTACCTCGTGTCCGGAGGCGTCCTGGACCAGAACGGGACGATCATCACGACGACCTTTCGCCGGTACAGCTTCCGGGTGAATTCCGACGCGCGGAGCGGACGCTTCGCGATCGGCGAGAACCTCGCCCTGTCGCAGGGCAATCAACAGGGTCTCAACGGGTATCCGTTGATCGACGTCGTGCGCATGGTACCGACGGTCCCGGTGCACGATCCGGCGAATGCCGGTGGCTACGGCTATGGCAGCACGGCGAACCCGACGTATGGAACGAACCCGGTTGGCGAGCTCCAGGCGCAGACGAACAGGTACCGGTCCAACCAGGCGATCGGAACGGCCTTCGGCGAGCTGGAGATCTTCCGCAATCTGCGCTATCGCCTGAACCTCGGCCTCAACTACAACGACTCGACGACGACCAACTGGCGGAGCATCGACCAGCTGCGGTACCTGACGCCGAACCCGTTCGCGACGCTCGCCGACGCGCGCGCGAACGGCACGTCGCTGCTCTATGAGAATCTTCTCAACTTCGAGGACGCGTACCGTGACGGGACGCACCGCGTCACGGCCGTCGTCGGCACGACGTCGCAGCGTGTCGACTACAATCGCCTGTTCGCGTTTCGCCAGGGCTTCTCCGACGAGACCCTGCGGCAGATCGACGCCGGCTCCACGTCTGGCGCGAGCAACAGCGGCTACACGATCCCGTTCCGGTCGAATGCCGTCCTCGGCCGCGTCAACTACGCGCTGATGGATCGGTATCTCTTCAGCCTGAGCGGACGCCGCGACTGCTCGTCGCGCTTCAGCCCCGGCAACCGGTGCGGCAGCTTCGGCGCCGGCTCCATTGGCTGGATCGCGAGCGATGAGCACTTCTTCAAGAGCATTCCGCTCGTGAATCGCGCGACCTTCGTGAAGCTTCGGGCCAGCACCGGCGTGCTCGGCGACCAGAACATCGGCGATTTTGCCTACGTGGCCCCGATCGGCTCCAACGTCAACTACATCTTCAACGGGACGACGACGAGCGGTGCGATTCAACAAGCGCTCGCCAATCCGAATCTGCGCTGGCAGTCCAATCGCTCGACGGATGTCGGCATGGATCTCGGCGTGCTCGGCAGCGCCCTGACCATCACCAGCGACTACTACAACAACACCTCGGATCACCTGCTCGTGTCGGCGCCCATTCCTCCCAGCCTCGGGTCGAGCTCCAATCCCGTGATCAACGCCGGGAAGGTGCGCAACGCGGGCTTCGAGCTTGGCGCGAACGACCACCTCGGCCTCGGCAAGCTTCAGCTCAATACTTCGTTCAACATCACCACGACGCGCAACAAGGTGCTCTCGCTCGGCAACGGTGGTCAGCCCATCTTCGCCGGCATCAGCGGCGTCGCGCGCAGCGCCGTTGGTTCGCCGATTGGCGAGTTCTACGTGAAGCACGTTGCCGGCATCTTCCAGAGCGCTGCGGACGTCGCCAACTACAAGGGCCCGAACGGTCAGCCGATCCAGCCCGGCGCGCAGCCGGGGGACATCAAGTACGCCGACTTGAGCAATGACGGCGTGATCAACGACAAGGACCGCTACAACGCCGGGAGTGGCCTGCCGAAGCTCACCAGCGGCCTCTTCTTCGACGCGCGCTACGGTGCGTTCGACGCCGGCGTCAATTTCCGCGGCAGCTACGGGTCGAAGGTCTTCAACGTCGTGAAGTGGTGGACCGAGCGCATGGATGACCTGAACAATTCGCGCGCGGGACTGCAGCCGTGGACGCCCACCAACCCGAGTACGACGACACCGCGTGCCGTCTACGGCGCGGCGGGCGCGGCGAACGGCGACGTCGTATCCGATCGCTGGATCGAGAGCGGCAACTACACCCGGCTGCAGAACCTCATCGTCGGCTACACGCTGCCGGCGCGGCTCTCACAGCGCTTCTACACGGGCTCGACGCGGCTGTACCTGAACATTCAGAACCTGTACACGTGGACGAAGTACTCCAACTGGGATCCGGAGATTCTGGGCTTCGGCGATCCGCTCGCACGCGGCATCGACGACGGCTTCATCTATCCGAATCCGCGCACGTTCACGGTCGGTCTCGACCTTCGCCTATAAGGCCGGCCATGCGACATCATTCTCCTAGCCACCCTCTGGCCACACTCGTTATGCGATCCCGCGCACTGCTCGCGGCGCTCGTCCTCGGCGCCGGCGTCGCGGCCTGCAAGTCCGACCTCGACGTCACGAATCCCAATCAGCTCAACTCGCAGACGTTCTGGAGTACGGCCGACGACGCCCTCCAGGGCGTGAACGCGACCTACAATGGGCTGTTGCAGCTCGGCACGTTCCTGCGCTGGCAGGGCTTCACCTACGACATCCGATCGGACATCGGCTACAGCCCGAGCCCGTGGACCGATCTCGCGAACTTCAACAAGTTCACCTTCGCCACGTACGACTTCGACGTGAACCACGACACGTGGAACGACACCTATCGCACGATCTTCCGCGCCAACCAGGTGATCGCGAACGTACCGAACATCAACATGGATCCGACGCTTCGGGCCCGATATGTGGGCGAGGCGAAGTTCCTGCGCGGCCTGCTCTACTTCCACCTCATCACGCTGTACGGCGGTCAGGTACCATTGATCACCACGCCGCCGCTTCCCGGTGACCGGCCGGCGAGCTCGGACAGCGCGAAGGTCTGGGCGCAGATCCAGACGGACCTCACCGACGCCGCCGCTGCGTTGCCGGCATCGTACTCGGGCTCCGACATCGGGCGCGCGACGTCCGGAGCGGCCAAGGGATTGTTAGGAAAGGTCCTCCTCCAGCAGCACAAATGGGCGGAGGCGGCGACCCCGCTGCTGGCCGTGATTCAGTCGAACAAGTACGGCCTTGACCCGAACTACGCCAACAACTTCACGGCGTCGGGCAAGAACAACGTCGAATCGCTCTTCGAGGTCCAGGTCGGGAATCCGACGCTCGCCGGCTCGCAGGGGGTTTACGGGCTCAACATGTCGAAGATGATCGGTCCGTGCGGCCCGAGCTTCTGCGACGGCCGGCCGACGCCCTGGTATTTCTCGCAGTTCTTCCTCGAGCAGACGACGACGGGCCAGGTCGATCCGCGACTCGACGCCACGATCTTCTGGAACAAGCCCGGCGGCATGGACGTGTACGCAATTCCGTTCGCCACTCGTTATGCATCGAATCTCGCCAATCACACCCCAGATACGCTCTTCTTCAAGAAGTACGGCGAGTACTATCTCGCGACGCCAACGAACGGCGATCAGAGCTGGGACGCGTCGATCAACTACAAGGTGCTGCGGTACGCCGACGTCCTGCTGATGTACGCCGAAGCGCTCAACGAGCAGAATCAGACGGCGAACGCGTTCCAGTACATCAACCAGGTGCGGGCACGAGTCAGCCTCGCGCCGTTGGCCGGGCTGAGTCAGGCGCAGCTCCGCGACGCGATCCTGCACGAGCGCTTGCTCGAGTTCGGGATGGAGGGCCAGCGCTGGCTCGACCTTGGCCGTCAGAATCTGTTCGCCGACTTGCCGACGCTGCGCGCGCACGATCCGGAATTCAACTTCTTCGTCGCCAACAAGTCGCAGCTGTTGCCAATTCCGACGGCGGAGATCAACCTCAATCCCAACATCCACCAGAATCCTGGGTGGTGAGCAGGTTGGCTGTGATAGTCGGTATCTCTGGGGGGCCGTGGCGCTCGCGTCGCGGCCCTCCGCAACTCAATATCCTTCGCTCTCGCCGAGTGCTGATCGTGATCCGAGCCGCCGTTGCAGCCATCGTGCTGGGCGCCGCATCTAACTGCGGCGGCTCGAACGCGGGCGCGCCTCCGGGCGGCACGAATGACTGCACGTTCACCAATCCACTTGGCGCCGGTCAGGATCCGTGGGTCGTCAGGCGCGGCGACGCGTACTACTTCGCCGAGTCACACGACAACGCGATCTGGATCCACAAGACCGGATGGTTGACGACGATCACGAATGGTGCCGTCAAAGTGTGGGCGGCGCCGGCGACGGGCTGGAACCAGACGAACATCTGGGCGCCCGAGCTGCATTACATCGACGGCCGCTGGTACATCTACTATGCGGGCGGCAGCTCCGGCCCGCCGTTCATCACGCAACACGCAGGCGTGCTGCAGGCCGCGACTGACGATCCGCAGGGAGCGTACACGGACCTTGGCATGCTCTATACGGGCGACGACATCGCGAATCACGCCAATCCGATCTGGTCGATCGACCTCACCGTGCACCGTGTGAACGGGCAGTTGTACGCGGTCTGGTCGGGGTGGGAGCAGAATGCATCGACGGACCGGACGCCGCAGCATCTCTACATCGCGACGATGTCCGATCCGCACACGATCAGCAGCAACCGGGTGAAGATCAGCTCTCCAACTGAGGCTTGGGAACGCGGCACGGAGCTCGATCTTCAGGAAGGGCCGGAGTTTCTCGAGCACGCCGGCCAGGTATTCATCATCTACTCAACTCGCGAATCCTGGCTGCCGGATTATCGCCTGGGACAGCTCCGCCTGACGAACGGGGCGGACCCGATGAACGCGGTGAGCTGGGTGAAGACGGGGCCTGTCTTTGCCGGAACGGGTGACGTCTACGGCGTGGGCCACGCGAGCTTCACGACCTCTCCCGACAGCACCGAGGACTGGATCGTGTACCACACCAAGACGACGCCCTCACCGGGTTGGGATCGCGTGATCCGCGCGCAGAAGTTCACCTGGAACGCAGACGGGTCGCCGAACTTCGGCGTGCCGGCTCCGGCGTCGCAGCGGCTGGCGATGCCTTCCGGCCAGTGCACGCCCTGACGCTCCCACGATGCCGGAGGCTCCCGCCGACTTCGCGGCCATGACATGTTTCGTGCAGCCACCAGCGATGAGCAATCCATGGAATCCCTCAAGCTCACCATCGAAGGCATGTCCTGCGAGCACTGCGTCCGCGCAGTGAAGAATCGCCTCACGGCAACACCCGGCGTTGCCGTGGACCAGGTCACTGTTGGTTCGGCGACGCTCCGGTACGATCCAGCGAAGACGAACCTCGAGGAGATTGAAGAAGTAATCGCCGACGAGGGCTATACTGCGTTCGTAGGGTGAGGTGGGTGCAAGACTTTAGGTGCTCGGTGTCAGGTGTTAGCGACTGCACGCCGAGCACCTAGCACCTGGCACCTGCACCTTATCGCACTCCGGCCGGCTCGCCCTTCTCCACGCTCGTCGCCTCCTCACCCTCGACTTGCGTCTCGGGCTCGATCGGGCTCGCGATGCCCTGCTCGAGCCAGGCATGCTCACCGCGTAGCACCTGCTGCGCCACGCGGTAGATCGCCGAATCGTTCTCGCCATAAAAGCGATCGAATAGCGAGTCGACGCGGACTCTCGCCTCGCGGCAGAACAGATCGGCGAGCACCACCGCCTTGGTGTTGCCCTGCTTCGCAAGCATCTGCGCGCGGACACACGCCGCGGCGATGGCAAACAGCTCGGCGCCGATGTCCACGGCGCGGAAGAGCACCATCTGCTTGCGCTCGAGTCGTGGCCCGAAGCGCACCATTGCATGGAAGAGCGTGCGGCCGAGCTTGCGCGCGCGGCGCTCGGCGAAGCGGAGATGCTTCGCGAGGGAGCCGAACTCTCCGTAGCCCGTGGCGCGCGGCAGCCAGCGCGACGGATACCAGGTCGCGTAGAAGGGAGCAGACTTCGCCGCCGCCTTCATCCGCGTGCCTAACGACGACTCCGGCGCGACGATCGGGAAGGCGAGCTTGAAGTGGTGGTCGACGGCTTCGCGCGCGATGAACAATCTCATGATCT
>JAJKIR010000077.1 GCA_021154325.1 Gemmatimonas sp. | reverse complement strand
GCTCGTGCCGTCGCCCCAGTCGACGCTGTACGACCACGTATCGACCAGCCCCGGATCCGTGAACTTGAAGGAGACGGTGTACGTGGACTTGTCGGCGATCCCCGCCGGCGCGCTGACCACTGACACCGTTGGCGCGACGTCGAGGATCGCGATCTGCGTCGTGTACTCGGTGACACCGCCATCCTTGTCACTGAGCCGTGCCCGCGCGGAGCGCAGCGCGTCGTTAGGTGCGGCGCAGGTCAACGAGCCGGTGATGGCGACCGATTGGTAGCCGCGCCCATCGCCGCAGTCGAGCGCCAGCTGGACCGTCGGCAGATCCGCGGCCGCATCGTACACATTGTTCACCCTGAGCACGTACGAGCTGCCCTCGTTCGTCTGCGCGGGCGCGACGAAGGAGCCGGTGGGCGCCATGTTCTGGACCGTGACGCTCGTCGTCGCGGTGCTCGATTGACCGGTGTTGTCGGTGACCGTGAAGCGAACGGTGTACTGTCCGTTGTCCGCGTAGGCGTGGGTGACGCTGCGACCGGCCTGGCTGGCCCCGTCTCCAAAGTCCCACTGATAGCTCAGGGTCGGCGTGAAGGGGGTACCTCTCCCCTCGAACGCAATGTCGGAGCCTTCCGATGAGCCGTAGACGGCGACGATGCTCGCCGTGAGCAGCTGTGCCTTGTCGAGGCCTGGTACCGTCCAGGTCTGATCGTAGTAGCTGCCGTATACGTCATAGATGTAGCCGAACGCCTGAATCGTCGCGTTCTCTTCCTCGCTCACGAAGGTGCCGCCTGCCATGCACGAGTAGTAGTCCAGACCGACGTCCGGCGTGAGGTCGATCGTGACGCCCGTTGTCGCGTTAGGCGTCGGTGGTCGCCACAGATAGAGATGGTAGACAGGGCCGCAGTTGTAATTGTACTCCACATAGCCGTTGCCGAGAACGTCGCCTCGGCTGTTGATGTCAATAGCGCCGAGTTGGCCAGTTGGCGCGGTCACCGCGGTCCACGTGCCGGTCTGACCGTTAGGCGATGCCGGCGTCCACAGCTGAGCGTCTCCCTCGTAAGTGGCGACGAGAAGCTGGCCAAAGTCGTTCAGTGACGCCGCGTAGCCGCCAGTGCTTCCCGGCGCATCGAGGAGTACGTAGCTTCCCGTCGTCCCGTTAGGCGACGCGGGCTGCCAGAGAAAGGCATGCGTCACGCCATTCGCGTCCGCCGCGGTTCCGGCGATCTGGCCGAATTGATTGATCGTGCACCAGTACACGCTGCCGCCGGCAATCGGCAGTGGCAGCGACACCATGTCGGTCCCGTTCCAGACAACGATCCCTGCTGGTCCCGCGATACCAACGATCTGTCCCGCGTCGTTGATGTCCAGCGCTGTCGCGGGGCCGGTGGGGCTCTCGGGAAGTCGCGTGATCGTGCCTGTGGTGCCGTTCGGCTGATCGGGCGTCCAGAGAAAACCGTAGTAGTACGCGCCACCCGAGTATTCATTCCCGACGACTTGACCGCGGTTGTTGATCGCCGTCGGGTACGCGGTGGTGGTTTCCACGTTGTCTGTTGTGCCGAGGTCGTACGCGACGCCACTGACGCTGATTCCCGCGTGATAGCCCGCCCCCGTGTACAGATAACCCAACACCTCGCCAGAGGTATTCATGTCGACGGGACTCGCGACGGCCACGCCATCGCTCAACGTCTTGCTCACCGTCGGTCTCATGTGACGCGGCGTGACCGGTGCGAGCGGGTCGTGATCCTGGCATGCGGGCATCGCAACGAGAAGCAGCAGCTCGAGCACGCAGGCCGCACGGGCGCCTATTCCAAATTTGCTCATCATAGTGAACCCCCAACCGGACGAGCGCGTTCCGTCACGAAAATGTCGAAATCGGGCTGGGTCGCCGTGCCGACGTTGCGCACGATGAAGAGCGTCTCGACGCGCCCATGCACGTGAATGAACGGCTGGGTCGAGGGTCGGTTGTTGATCGGGTCGTCGGCGAGGACTGGTGCGGACCACGGCGCAGTGGTGCTCGGCCGCGTCGCATACCAGATGAATGACGAGCCGGCCGGCGAACGACCCGCGTCGCGATCGGACCAGAAGTAGATTTCCAACCCGTTAGGCGTCACCGACGGCTTCTGATCGGCGTCGGCGCTGTTCAACGCCGATACGGGCGAGGCCGGGCCCCACGAGCCGTCTGGCAATTGCTCGGTGACATAGATGTCAGTTGCCCGCGCGACGGACGGTGCGCTTTTGTTGCTCGCGAAAAAGAGCTGCGGGGCTCCACCCTCGTCGTTGGCGAAATAGGCAGGCCCAGTGTCGGCAGCGCCAGTGTTCACGCCACCCTGCAAAGGCGCCGGAGCCTGCCAGGCGAAATCGTCGTGCACATCATCGCGATACGCCGCCCAGATGTCATTCCCCTGGGACGCGACTCGCCCGGTAACGAAGAAGAGCCAGTGCTCGTCGCGCGAAAAGCCGGGCTGCGCGTCATTGCTGGCGGTGTTCACTCCAGACGGGAGCGCGACGGGCTCCTCCCATGGACAATCGAGGCAGGCGCGGTGCGAAACCCAGATGTTGAAGTCGAGAACCGCGTCGTTAAGGCTCTCCGGCCGACTGGACATGAAGTAGAGGCTGAGCCCATCCTTGGAGAGCGCTGGTTGCTGTTCGGTGTAACTCGTATTGATTCCGAGGCGCACCGGCTCCGACCATTCGCGAAGAGTGGCTTGGCGATTCGACGCGACCCCAATCGCCGGCTCCGTCATGTTCCTGGTGTCTTTCTCACTGACGCATGCGACGAGTGCCAGCTGAGACAGAGCCAGAAATGCTGCGACGCTTCGATAGTGTGTGCTCATCGAGCTCTCCAGGAATTGCTTCGTCGTGTCCGGCGTACTGTGCCGCTATCAGCAGTAGCTACTCAATGAGACGGACAGGAGGCTGAGAGTTTTCGCGGACCGGTTGGGCCGTTAGGCCAATTGGCATCCCACCCAGTTCTTACGGAAACGCGACGGGGGTAGGAGCGAGCCGCGAAGTGGTCGTGCCGTCGCCCAATTGGCCGAAACTGTTGTCGCCCCAGCAATACACTTTGCCGGCGCTGGTGAGTCCACACGTGTGACTCCCGCCCGCCACGAGTGTGGTGAAGCTCAAGCCACCAGAGACGGCGACGGGCCCGAGGCTACACGCCACCCCGCCGCAGAGCGCGGGGCCGCTCGTGGAGCCTGTGCCGAGCTGGCCCCAGTGGTTGTGGCCCCAACAGTAAGCCGCCCCGTTACTCGCGAGTGCACAGGTATGACCAACGCCTAACGCGAGGGCGCTGAAGGTCAGCGTGCCGGAGACAACGACCGGCGTCGAGCTGCTTTTGTTCGTCCCGTCTCCCAACTGGCCGATGCCATTATTGCCCCAGCAATACGTTGCGCTCCGAGTGAGTCCACACGCGTGATAGCCGCCTACGGCGATGCTCGTGAAGCTGAAGCCCCCGGAAACTGGCACCGGCGTCGTGCTGCACGGGAAATCGGTTGGAGAGCCTGGATTGCACAACTGCGGTCCTGTGTCCAAGCCCATGCCGAGAGCTCCGTAGTAGTTGTTGCCCCAGCAATACGCAGCGCCAGCGCGGGTGAGCGCGCACGCATGGCCATCGGTGCCCGTGCCGCTGGCGAGGGAGGCGAATGTCAGTCCTCCGGAGACCGCAACTGGCTTCGAGCTATAGTCGCCAAATCGCCGAACCGGCTGCTGACTGCTTGTTGTCGAACCGTCGCCGAGCTGGCCGAGGTCATTGCTGCCCCAGCAGTAGGCCCCGCCGGCACTCGTGAGCGCGCAGGGTCCGCCTAACATCGATAACGCGGCGAAGCTCAAGCCCCCGGTCACTGCGAGTGGCATAGTGCTGCACGCGTCCCCTCCGCCATAATCGTTGAGACACGACTCCGGCCCCGCTGCGCTTCCTGCCCCCGATCCGATGCCAAGCTGGCCGAAGAAGTTGTAGCCCCAGCAGTAGGCTGCGCCGCTGACGGTGAGTCCGCACGTGTTCTCGCCTCCCGCCGCAAGAGCGGTAAAGCTCAGACCCCCACGGACCAGAGCCGGCTTCACTCGGCCAATCCGCGAGCCGTCGCCGACCTGGCCCAGCTGATTCGCTCCCCAACAATACGCCAACCCGGTGCTCGTTAGGCCGCAGGTGTGAATGGCGCCCGCGGTGATCATCACGAAAGAGCCGCCCTGATCGGCGGTTGGTGCGGTGCTCCGGTCTGTGGCGCAGCCGTCCGCTGCGATCAAGATCGCAATCACACCTGCTGCTCTAGTCGATAGCATGGTTGTGCCCCGGTGGCTGGCACATTGAGCGTCTGCTCATCGATGGCCCCAGACGACCACTCGTCCGCGCAGGTAGTAGTCGGTCCAGACTCCGTCGTGACCTTGGTCGCTGCCGGGCGACGCCGTGGAGACGGAGTCGATCTGAAATTCGACGCGATCGATGGTGTAGCCGCTGAAGTCCGGTGCTGATCCTGACGTTCTGCCGAAGAATGAAGATTCCTTGCTCCCCTCGCCTCCACTCCCTACGCCCACTGTCCCCACGCAACGGATAACCGTTTCATCGACTCCGTCAGTGAGGAGATGGGTGAATGCGGCGAAGTCCGGTTCATTAGTGGCGTCGGCGACGAGCGTGCGGTGGGCATCGGCGTTCTGGATGATCGCCCTGTAGAACATCGCGACTCCCGTCTCATAACACCCGGTTGCAGTGCTGGTGATGTCCAGCGCGAAGAACATTCTGTCGAGAATTGCGTGAGCGCCGCCTTGTGCGAGAACCGGACTGCTGGCGAGGATCTCCACGGTCGGCGGCTGGTCGAGGCCTTTGCACGAGAGACCGAGGAGCAAGGCAACGATGGCGAGGGTGCCGCGCGGTTGACGGGTCATCGAACGACGCCTGGGTGTTCCGCGGTGAGATTGCCTTCCATGTCGACACGGAATTCGCCCTGGTCAAACCCGTCGACTCGTCCGTGCTTTATCCACTCCTTCGAGATCTGGTGCAGGATCCAGCGTTGCTTCTCCCAGTTCATGAAATGTCCCGCGCACTGGACGGTGAATCGCAGCTTGTTGTCGTTTCGGACCAGGCGGTAGAGCTCCGCCACGTCCTGCCGTCCGCCCAGGCCCGTGTCGAATTCTCCGCGGATGATCAGCGTCGGAACGGTGAGCTGGGACGCCAGTTGGCTGTTCCATCCCGAGAG
>JAJKIR010000076.1 GCA_021154325.1 Gemmatimonas sp. | reverse complement strand
GTACGCGATCTGGCGAGGATTCAACAATCAGTACTGGCCGGCGCTCTATCTTCTCGATCCGCAGGGACGTGTGCGGCATCGCCAGTTCGGCGAAGGGAAGTACGCCGAATCCGAGCGAATGCTTCAGCAACTGCTGATGGAGGCAGGTGCGCACGCGGTCGCGGATGGACCGACCAACGTCGTGGGGAAGGGCATCGAGGCGCCCGCGGACTGGAGCAACCTGCGATCGGGAGAGAACTACGTCGGTGCCGACCGGACGGAGGGCTTCGGCTCGCCCGGCGGCGCCGCCCCTGGCAAGCAGCACGCGTACACCCTTCCGGGCGAGCTGCAGCTGAATCAGTGGGCGCTCGCGGGCAGCTGGATCGTGGAGCAGGGACTCGTTAGGCTGAGCCAACCTGACGGTCGCATCGCCTATCGATTCCACGGCCGGGACCTGCATCTCGTGATGGGACCACCGACAGGTGCGATGCCGGTGCGGTTCCGCGTCCTGCTCGATGGGCAGCCGCCACATGCGGCGCACGGGGGCGACGTCGACGAACAGGGAAACGGCGTCGCCCGCGAGCAGCGTCTACATCAGTTGATTCGTCAGCGCGATCCCATCGTCGATCGAACCTTCGAGATCCAGTTCCTCGACTCCGGCGTAGAAGCGTTCTCCTTCACATTCGGCTAGGGGACGAAAAGCTGCCCCCACCGAGAAAGGGGGGTTGCGACGGCTCGTCGCCGCCGCACCCCTTTGAGCGTCTGCTAACGCTTCTCTTGCTGGTCGAGGAGCGCCACTGGAACCGAGACCTGTCCCTTCGACTCGACGACGAACACCACGCGTCGATTCGACTCCGCCCCACGGTCATCGCGCGATGCACCGGGTACGACGAGCCGCGTCTTCCCATAGCCCACGGTCTTGACGAGTTGCGCGGGCGTTCCCTGCGCGACGATGTAGCTTTTCACCGCCTCGGCGCGTCGCCGCGAGAGCTCGAGGTTGTACTGCGTGCCACCGGCCGGGTCGGCGAAGCCCTCGACCGTGATGAGCGAGCCCTGATAGTAGCGCTGCGCCACCTGTGCGAACCGCGCGAGGGCCGCCCGGTCCTGGTCGCGCACGAACGCCTGATCAAACGCGAAATTCACCGGCATCGCGAATTGGATCCCGGTCTCGAGGACGGCGATCTTCGCGCCGAATTCCGTTTTCAGGCTTTGCAGGTCATTACGGAGTGATTGGAGCTCGGTCCGTAACGACTGCTGATCATTGCGCAGGCCGGCGATATCCTGCTGCGTGGCACTATCCGCCGCCACGCGTTCGGTGCGCTCGGCGCCGAGCGCGGTCCGCTGCTCCGTCATCGCTTTCTGCAGCGCGCCGCGCGTCGCACATCCGGCGACGAGAAGCGAGGCAGCGCCCGCGATTACGGAAGTTCTCAACCATGAACGAGCCAACATTAGAGTCTCCATGTGAACGTCGTCGACGCGAGCGAACGCAAGAAGCTTGCTCCTGTGCCCGCTCGTGACTTAAGTCACACGAGACATGTGTTTTTTTGCGCCTAACGCTGATCGCCGGCTCGCGCGCCATCGACGTGCACCGCCATCATCATGCCCGCGCCCAGATGCTCGGCGATGTGACAGTGCAGCATCCAGTCGCCCGGATTCGACGCGTCGATCAGGAGGTCCACGGTGGACCCTACAGGGATGAGCGCCGTGTCCTTCCATGAGAGGTTGCGCATGGGCACGCCATCTCGCGACACGACGAGCATGCGCTGGCCATGGAGATGGATCGGGTGCTGCATCGGGTGAAACGACATCGGGTCGTTGAAGATCCGGAGCTTCACCACCGATCCCCGAGCGACGTGCCAGTCGATGTCCATGTTCTCCTTGCCCGTCGCGTCGTCGCGCAGGATCCAGCGCACCTGCTTGTCGGTGGAGAGCCAGTTCATGTCCGGCATGCCGTCCACCCACTCCACCGGCGCGAAATACGCCGTGTCGATCGTCATGAACTGCACGGTCGCCAGCGGGAGCCCCGTCGTCCGCACCGTGAGCGTGAGCTGCTTGTCGGGTGGTTTGTCGAAGTAGGGTCGGTAGCGCTCGATCTCCTTGCTCACCGCCGGGTGTGCCCGCAAGGTCGCGAACTGCCGCGAGTAGTCGGGGCGGGCGGGCTCGTTCGTCACCGTCACGACGCCTAACGTGTCTGCTTGGGGCTCGAATTCGCCGCGATAGTGATTGATCGCCTGGATCGAGTTCACGAGCGCATAACGCCCCGGCCGGTCAAACTTCACCTCGACCACATACCGCTCCGCCGGCGCGAGCACCACGCTCGCGACACGCTCCTCGCGCTCGAAGCGGCTCACGTCACTGGCGATCACCTTTATCGGCGCGCCGCCGAAGGACACGTTCCACGTCCGCGAGTTGGAGACGTTCGTGAGGAAGAAGCGAACGACCTCGCCGCGCCGCGCGCGCAGCGTGTACCCCGACTCGCCGTTCACGAGGAGCACGTTCCCGACGCGCCCCATCAGCGCGAAGTCGGGGCCTTCCTTGCCGAACGGGATCAACGTGTCGCCATTCACCAGCAGGTCGTCGAGCACCAGCGTGTGCTCGCTGTTCGCAGGCGAATAGTAGTCCGTCTCGGGCGCATCGACGATGATGTTACCGAAAAGGCCTAACGCCTGCTCTACGTCTTCGCGGACGTGCGGGTGATACCAGTAGATGCCCGCGTCAGGGAAGTGCACCGTGTAGACAAAGTCTCCGCCCGGTGTGACGGCGACCTGTGTGAGCCCCGGAACGCCGTCGTTGCGATTGTCGAGACGCACACCATGCCAGTGCACGGTGCTTTCCAGGTCGATGCGATTGTGAAAGCGGACCGTGATCGTCGCGTTCTGCGGTACGCGGATGAGCGGTCCAGGCACCTCTCCGTTGAACGCGTACATCACGAACGTGCGGCCATTCACGGTTCGCCTGACGAGTCCCGCCGTCAGGTCGAGCGTGTCACGATTGCGCAACTGGACGATGCGTGTCGGCCTGGCGGCAGGCAGCTTTCCCGGATCCGTGCCGTTGCCGGGGAGAAATTCCGTCACCGATGGCGTTAGCCCCACGAGTCCCGGGATCATCGGCATGCCAGCGGGCATCGGAATGGGCATCGAAATGTGCGCCGAGTCGTGATGCATGCCGGCCATGTCATCCATGCTCACCGGCGGCTTCTTCTTCTCCTGCTGTTGCGCGTTGGCCAGCCGCGGCGCCATGCCTAACGCCAGCGCCGCGGCAGCCAGGACCAGCCGCCTCACCCGGTGATTCCCCGGAACATCGGGTGATTGAGAAACGACTGCAGCCAGCCGCTGGGCGACGTGCCGTGCAGCACCGTTGGGCCCGCGTGCCGCGGCGGTGCCGAGTCCGCCTCGGCGGTGATGACGAGCAGGAATTTGTTCAGATCGACGTGCCCGACGATCGACGTCCCGTTCCGGATCGTGCCGAGTCGCACCCAGGTCGACAGGTCTGGCGTCGCCGCCCAAGCCACGTAAGCCTTGAAGGCGCCTAACGAGGACGCCTCGGGCAGCTCGGCGGCCGTGACCTGGATGTCATATTGCGCCCGGCCGTCCGCCGTCACGGCAACACCGAACGGCGACGCCGCATAGACGAGCCGCGCGCTGCCGTGCGCCGATGGCGCCTTTGGCGTCGCGAAGAGCGCGATGTCGTACGGTCCCGCCGCCACAAGCAGCGGAACCGCCGACAACGCAATCAATGCGACGATTCTCACCGGCCGTGGTCGTTCGTCGTTGTGGCCGGCTTCTGCGCGCCCTCGGGACCGTGGTCCCAGTCCTGAACGCTCGAGATGTTCGGCATTCCGTGATCGCGGCCGTTCCATCCCTTGAAGCCATCGACGCGGAAGAGCCAGAGGCCCGTGCGCATGTCGGAGAGCACTACCAGCCCATCGTAGTTGCGCACGTCGACGCCGAATGCGCCCTGCTCGACACTCGTCGTGCTCTGCCAGCCGTTGTCGGGCGTTCCACCGAAGCCATGCTCGTGCTGACACTCGCAGGTGAACCAGTGTCCGACCGTCTTCGGGTTTTTCGGGTCGGTAAGATCGAAGACCTGCAGTCCGTCCTCGTACGCCGACACGAACACGTATGGCCAGCGCACCTCATGATTGTGCGAGAGATCGCGCCAGTCTGCCGTCCATGCGCTGATCGGAAGATCGATATTCTGCGTCTTGCCCGTCTGACCTGCCTGGAGGTCCCAGATGCGGAGCGGCGTGTACTGATACTCCGTCTCGGTCACTGCATAACGACCGTCGGGCGACGGCGTGAAGGTGTGTGCGATGTCCATCCCGAGCGACGTGATCGTGAAGAGCTGCTTCGGCGCTTCCGGCTTCGTCACGTCCCACACCGAGTACCCACCCAGTCCCGCGCCGTAGAACTTGTCCTGGTGCGTGGCCGGATC
The DNA here is from genome assembly GCA_021154325.1 of Gemmatimonas sp. Classification (GTDB taxonomy): domain Bacteria; phylum Gemmatimonadota; class Gemmatimonadetes; order Gemmatimonadales; family Gemmatimonadaceae; genus AG2. The sequence continues at coordinate 23,289 of JAJKIR010000076.1, read as the reverse complement.
GTAGCCGACGTAGAAGTCGTGATAGCCGCCGGCCCCGATCTGCTTGAACGGCGTCGGATTCGGCACCTCGCCAACGAGCCAGCTGCTCGGATCGCCGCCGCTCACGACTTTAGCAAGATCATACACGAGCGCCTTCTGCTGATTCACGGTAGCGAAATAGAGCGCGCGACCATCGGAGTGCTTGTAGGCGAACGTGTTGTGAAACCCGCCAGGCGCCTGCGGATACCGGATCCGCGCGACGACCTTCACCTTGGACGGATCGGGCAAACCCGTGACGTCGAAGACGACGGCACCGAGGTCCGCGTCCGGGCTCCCCTGCATGAACTGATACGACTGCGCGTAGTAGTATCGGTTCCCGATCTTGAAGTACTTGCCGTCCATCGCCCCGATGCCGCGGTGGAGCTCGGGATTCTCGATCGTCCAATCGTAGATCTTCTTTGGGCTGGACTGATCGCGCACGTCGTAGATCTGCACGTCGAAGTTCGTGAAGCCGCAGAGATACACGTACGGCCTGCTCGGGTCCTGCTCCATCTCGACGTCGGCAGCCTTCCATGGCCCCTGATGCCCCGGGACATGGCCGAGCATGTGAACCTTCTCACTTCCGCCCCGCTTCGCATCGAATGCGGGCACGCTCATTCCTGGATCCTGCGCTACTGCGGGCGCGGCGAACGCGAACGTCGCCACGCCAAGAATTAACCGGCGCATCGCAATCCTCTGGTCATCTGGAGACGGCACGGGCCCCGACAAATTGGAGCCCGTCCATTGAGTGCCGGAGTATGCCGCCGGGATCGGCTCTCGCGCAACATGAGAGCAGTCCATCGGTGCGGCGCGGCGGCCTCATGCAGGATGGCTTCTTCTGAGAACTTCGGGGTTGGCTCGCTCGTCGTGTCAGCGGCCATCTGCTTCGCTATCCCCGGAGTCGACTGCTCGTGGATGGCACCGAGTAGCATCCAGCCCGCTAGTTCTTGCGGTAGACCACAACACCATCCTTGAGCACGATCGACACTTGGTGAAGCGCGCGAATGTCGCGCGTCGGATCACCCTGTACCGCCACCAGGTCGGCGAGCAATCCCACTGCGATCGCGCCTCGATCCGTCAGGTGCAGCGCGCGAGCATCGACGGTCGTCGCCGCCTGGAGCGCCTGGGCCGGTGTCATCCCGTACTCCACGAGCGCCTCGAGCTCGCGCGCGTTCTCGCCATGCGGAAATGCGCCGACATCACTGCCATTGCAGATCATGACGCCCGCGGCGAGCGCCGCGCGAAAGGTGCGGTGCTTGAGGGCGAGCTCCGGCGGCAGCGGATCGACTCCTTTGCGCCACCCATTGCGAATGAATCCTGCCTCGCCCGCCGTCAGCGTCGGGCAGATCGCGACGCCGCGCTGCTTGAGGAAGGCCAGCAAGTCCGGGGTGAGGGAATCGGCGTGCTCGATCGTGCTCACGCCGGCGCGGATGGCGCGCTCGATGCCTAACGGGAAACGTGCGTGCGCCGTGACGAGTCGACCGGCACTCGTCGCCGCCTCCACGGCGGCCGCCATCTCCGCCGACGAGAACGTCGGCTCCGTCTCGCCATCAGGACCCCAGCCGGCATCCGCGTAAAGCTTGATCCAGGTGGCGCCGTGCTTGATCTGATCGCGTACCGCGCTCGTTAGGCCGTTCGTCCCGTCGGCCTCCTGTGCGCCCTGCGGTACATCCCAATCCGGACGGAACCCGGTCGGCCCGTAGGATCCCGTCGCGACGATCGCGCGTGTCGCTACGAAGAGGCGTGGACCGGGAATGATCCCCTGGTCGATCGCCTGTTTCAGTCCGACGTCGGCGTAGCCGGCACCCTCGGTGCCGAGATCCCGCAGTGTCGTGAATCCCGCCTCGAGAGTACGACGAGCGGCAACGGTCGCCCGCGCGACGCGCAGCGCGAGCGGCTCGCGGAGCACCTGATCGGCGAACGGTGCCTCCACGTACGGATGAAGGAACAGATGCGAATGCGCGTCGATCAGTCCCGGGAGCAGCGTTGCGCCGGGAAGCGCGATCTGTCGTGCGCCGGCGGGGACCGCGACGGCGCTTTGCGGTCCGACAGCGGCGATGTGATTGCCGCGCACCAGCACGACCCAGCCCTCGCGATTGACGCCCGCCGGCGCGTCGAACACCCGTGCCGGCACGAGGACGATCGGCGTGGTGTCGCGCGCCGCGGGCTGCGCCGCGGCGGTGCTCGCCGTGCCGAGCAGGAGAAGCAGGAGACCACCGGGCAGGCGAGACATGAGAGGTTTCCAATAATGCGTCCTCGATTTCTCGACCGCCATCTGTTCATCCCAGCGCGCGTCCGCTTGACACCGCATTGAGTCGCCGCGAAAGTTGCGGCGGCCCGCGAACGGCAAATCGCGCCCGGAGACCACGCTGCGCTCCACCCTCTGCTCTCCGACCCCTGCCAACCGGACCGATGATCGAGATTCGCAACGTCACGAAGTCCTTCGGCGACTTTCGCGTCCTCGACGATTGCTCGGCCACCGTCACGAAGAGTTCCGTTGTCGTCGTCTGCGGGCCGTCGGGCTCGGGCAAGAGCACGCTGATTCGCTGCATCAATGGCCTCGAGGAAATCGATTCGGGCGAGATCGTCGTCGACGGCATCTCCGTCGGTGCGGCGGATACGGATCTCAACGCTCTCCGCGCGCGGGTGGGCATGGTGTTTCAGAGCTTCGAGCTCTTTCCCCACCTCACCGTTCTCGAGAACGTCGACCTCGCGCAGGTACGCGTGCTGAAGCGCGAGCGTCGCGCCGCAACCGAACGGTCAATGACACTCCTCGAGCGCGTCGGGCTCGTCGATCAGGCGAAGAAATACCCGGCGGCGCTCTCGGGCGGCCAGCAGCAGCGGATCGCGATCGCACGCGCGCTCGCGATGGATCCCGTCGCCATGCTCTTCGACGAACCGACGTCGGCGCTCGATCCCGAGATGATCAACGAGGTGCTCGCGGTGATGACGCAGCTCGCCGAAGACGGCATGACGATGATCGTCGTGACCCACGAGATGGCGTTCGCGCGACATGTTGCCGACCGTATGATCTTCATGGATCGCGGCCGGATCGTCGAGGACCGCGATACCGCGGCTTTCTTCGCCGAACCGCGCAGCGACCGCGCGCGGGAATTTCTCTCGAAGATTCTGCATCACGATCTCGTGATCACGTGAGGAGCACAACGCGAAAACGAAGCGCGACCAGCTCGCGTGCCTCACGCGACGGGCGCGCGCCCCGGCGCGTCCGTCGCGCACTCGGCACGGACGGGCCGCGCTACCTGCAGGTCGCCAATGATCTCATCGGCGACATCGGTGGCGGCATCTATCCGGTGGGCGGTCTGCTGCCGACGGAGATGGAGCTCTGTAAGCACTACGGCATCAGCCGGTCAACGGTGCGCGAGGCGCTCCGCAAGCTGCGCGACGTCGGCCTCGTCTCACGCCAGCGACGCGTTGGAACGAAGGTCTTGTCGCGCGCGCCGTCGGCGGGATATCGCCAACCCACGAATTCCATCGCCGACCTGCTCCAGTACGCGGACGACACGCGCGTCGAGATTCTGTCGACGAAGCGCGTCGTGTGCGATGCCGCGCTCGCCGAACAGCTGGAGTGCCGCGTCGGCCGTCCCTGGCTGCGCGTCGACAGCCTGCGGACGATTCCCGACCGGCCGAATCCGATCTGCATGACGACGGCCTATCTCGACGCGCAGCTTCCAAACCTCGAGCGCAGCCTGGAAGGGATCGACGGCCCGATCTCGGCGATGCTCGAGCGAACGTACGGCGTGCGCATCGCCCGCATCGAGCAGAGCATCCAGGCGATCGCGCTCAACAAGCGTCAGGCGAAGCTGCTCAAGGCGGAAGCGGGAAGCCCCGCCCTCCTCGCGACGCGCCGGTACTACCGTGAGGACGGCACGCTCATCGAGCTCTCGAGCGCGATCCATCCGAGTGACAGATTCACGTACGTGACCAGCCTGGTGCGCGGGTGAGCGATCGCACCAGCTCGGATCTCTGTTTACACTCGAGACTGAGGCCCCTGAAACCACTGACACGGCACTGAAACCACTGACGGGCTACGTGTCAGGGAGAGCTACTCGCTCCGCAACAAAGACCTAATCACGAATTACGCGAATGAACTGCACGAATTGCTCCGTGTTCGAATCCCTCCTCACTCCACGAGCCCGGACGATTCTTTGGTGAGCGGCACACCAACAAGATTCGCGTGGCATCCTGGGGCAGTTCACAAAGCTTCAGCGCTCGTTGCGTGAGGAGACCTCGATGCGCAGGGAACAATTCGGGCATTTATTCGCGTAATTCGTGATCAGGTTTTTCTTCCGCCTGGATGCCATCGTATCCAGAAAGGCGGATGGCGTCCATCGAGCGGTAAAATCCCGCGATGACTTCTCGGCTGAGCTCGGAGAGGGGATACTTGGGACTGACGAATCGCACGCGCGACAGAATGCGAGGTGGCAGGAGACAACCATCATCATTCTGTTGTAGAGCGGATCAATGCGCGCGGAGTCCGTCAGTGGTTTCAGCGCCGTGTCAGTGGTTTCAGGGGCCCGCTGTTGGACGGGGGCGCAAGCTTGACCCGGTACCCCGCGGCCGGTAACGTATCGGGCGGCCAATATTGTCCGTACAAATACGTTTCCGTCCGCCGGAGCACTCGATGTCGTCGTCCGCCCACGCCTTTGCGCGCCGCGCGTCAGAGCTGTCGCCGATGCTGCCCGCGGCGGCGCCGCCCGGGAATATCGCCTTCGACTCGGGCCACGCATTTCCCGGCGTTCTCCCGGACCTCAGCGTCGAAGCGGCGACTGCCCTCGCCATGTATCGCGCCGAAACGCTCCAGTACGCGCCGCGAACCGGCCTTCCCGAGCTGCGCGCGTGGATCGCCCAGTACATGACGAGCGACGGCGCCCCGGTGAGCGCTGAGGACATCCTCGTCACCAACGGCGCGAAGCACGCGCTCGAGCTGGTCTGCCGACTTCTGCTCGACGAGGGCGACACCGTCGTGATGACCGCGCCGACGTACTTCAGCGCGATACCGATCATCAGGTCCTATGGCGCGACCTTCATCGAGGTGCGACAGGATCACGCCGGTCTCGACGTCGACGATCTCGCCGGCATTCTCGACCAGCGCCGGCGCGACGGGAAGCCACGGCCGAAGTTCATCTACGACGTCCCGGATTTTCACAACCCCACGGGCGTCACGATGCCGGTCGACCGGCGCGCGGCGCTGCTAGATCTCGCGGCGGCGCACGGCATCGCCGTCGTCGAGGACAGTCCGTACCGCAAGGTGCGATTCGAGGGCGCGTCGGTTCCGTCGCTCAAGGCACTGGATCATCGCGACATCGTGCTGCAGCTCGGCACCTTCTCGAAGCTGATGGCGCCGGGACTCCGTGTGGGTTGGGTCGCGGCGAGCCCCGCGCTCGTCGCCCGCATGGCGCAGCTCAAGACGGACGCCGGTTCCTGCCCGCTCACCCAGCGCACAATTCTCGAGTTCTGCGCGCACGGTCGTCTCACGCAGCACATCGCGCGCGTCCAGGAACGGTATCGCGCGAACCGCGACCGCATGGTGGCCGCGGTGCGTCGCGATCTGCCCGATGTCTCTTTCGTCATGCCGCACGGCGGGTATTATCTCTGGCTGACGTTCCCAAACGGTGTCGATGCGGACGAGCTCGCGGCATGCGCCAATCGAATTGGCGTGACGGTCATTTCGGGCAGCAGGTTTTTTGCTTGCGGCGACGCGCGACATCCGCGCAATCATCTGCGCGTCGCCTACAGTCACGCCGACGAGCAGGAGATCGACGAGGGCGTGCGCCGGCTCGCGGCGGCGTACGCGGCCGTCGGGAACGGCGCGCCGGCAGCGGCCGCCTCGCACTGATTCGCCGCATGCTGTCGCCGGTACGCGTCCGCGACGTCGAGGCGTCGCGCGGCACCAGAGCGGAGGGATGGCTCGCGATCGGCGAGGCGGCGAGCGGTCTCATTCGCGTTCCGCTCGTCATCATCAACGGCGCCGAGGACGGGCCAACACTCTGCCTAACGGCTGGCGTGCACGCCACGGAATACGCGCCGATCGCCGCCGTCATGGAGCTCGTCCAGTCCGTCGATCCCGCGCTGCTGCGCGGCGCGATCATCGCCGTGCCCGTTACGAACATGCGAATGTTCGAGAGCCGTACCGGCTTCACCTCGCCGCTCGACGGGCTCAATCTCAACAAGATCGCCCCGGGCCGGCATGACGGCTCCATCTCCGAGATTCTCGCCGACGTCATGCTGCGCGAGGTGATCGGCGCGGCCGGGTACCACATCGATTTCCACGCCGGCGATCTGGGTGAGGAGCTCTATCCGTTCGCCGGCTATTCACTCACCGGTCGTCGCGATCTCGACGCCAAAGGGGAGGCGATGGCGCGTGCGTTCACCCCGCGCCTGATCTCGCTCTCCCCGCCGGAGAGCACCATTCCACCCTTCGCTGGCTCGCTCAACTACGCCGCGACGCGCAATGGAGTCGTGTCGATCCTCGCCGAGGCGGGTGGAAACGGCACGCTCCACGAGCGCGACGTGCGTGTACATGTCGAGGGCGCCGGGAACGTCATGCGTCATCTCGGCATGATCGACGGATCGTCGGCGCCGCAGGGCCGCCGTGTGGCCGCGCGAGATCGCGTCATCGTGCGCGCGAAACGCGCGGGGCTGCTACGCCTGACCGCACAGATCGGCGACGAGATCGAAGCCGGCCAGGAGCTCGGAGACATTCGAGACGTCTTTGGCACGGTGATCGAGCGCGTCTGCGCGACCGGAAGTGGCATCGTTGGCTTGATCTGGGCGCACAAGGTCGTGAACACCGGCGATCCGATCCTGCGCTACTGGATCACCGAGCCCGCCTAACGCCGGTGCCGCGCTTTCCCGACGCTCGAGGTCTCGCCGTCACGGCGAATTGCGCCGACGCCGTGCGTCTGCTCGATGAGTCGATCGAGGCGTACGTCGGCGCGCGCACCGACACGCGCTCCCGCCTCGACGCCGCGCTCGCTGCGGACCCCGACTTCACGCTCGCGCACTGTGTCGACGGCTACCTGCGCATGCTGTCGAGCAAACGCGAGGGCAGGGAACAGGCCCGCCGTGCCCTCGCGAGTGCGCGTGAAGCCGCGTTTCGCCAGCCACCACTCGCGCGCGAGCTCCGTCACGTCGACGCGCTGGACGCGTGGTCACGCGGCCACATGCGAGCCGCCACCGCGCACTGGACCGCCATCCTCCGCGAGCACCCGCTCGATCTGCTCGCGATCAAGGTGTCGCAATTCGTGCTCTCGTATCTCGGCGAGAGCGAGGGAATGCGCGATCTCCTCGTCGCGGTGCTGCCGTTCTGGGACGCGGCAATGCCTGGTTACGGCTACGTGTTAGGCTGCTATGCCTACGCGCTGGAGGAAGCAGGCGATTACGCGAGCGCCGAGCGACTCGGTCGTCGCGCCGTGGAGCTCAACCCGTGCGACATCTGGGCGGCGCACGCCGTCGCGCACGTCGCGGAGATGGAGGGCCGACGTCGCGAGGGCATCGCCTGGATCGCGGACGCCGCGAGTCATTGGCATGGCTGCAACAATTTCGCCTTCCACCTGCGCTGGCACGAAGCGCTCTTCCGGCTCGACCTCGACGAGCACGAGCGCGTGCTGGACGTCTACGATCGCGAGGTGCGGGCGGAGCATTCGGATGAGTATCTGGACATCGCGAACGCCGTCTCGCTTCTCTGGCGTCTCGAGCAGGCGGAGGTCGACGTCGCCGGCCGCTGGCGCGAGCTGGCGGAGCGTGCACGTGGTCACATTCACGACCACTCGCTCGTCTTCGTCGACCTCCATTACCTCATGGCACTCGCGGCCGCCGGCGACGCGAATGCCGTCGAGCAGTTTCTCGGCTCCTGCGAGCGGTTCGCCACGGAAGCGTCCACCGAGGCGAGCGTGATGGCCGACGTCGGACTACCACTCGCGCGCGCTGTCGTCGCGCACCGGCGCGGCGACTTCGGCAGCGTCGTCGATCTGCTCCTGCCGATCCACGACCGCTTTCGCCGCATCGGCGCCAGCCATGCGCAGCGCGATCTCTTTGAGCAATTGCTCATCGACGCTGCCTGGCGCGACCGCAGGTTCCACGTTGCGCTCGATTTGCTCGCCGACAGAACAGGACGCCGCCCCGGCAACGTCTGGGGCTGGAAGCATTACGCCGCCGTGCTCGACGCGCTCCGTTCGGGCGACGCGGCGGGCGCGCATCGGACACTCGATCGGCTGCGCGAGGCATGAGCGAGGAGCTGCCGAAGCGCCAGCGCCTCGCGATGGATACGTTGCTCGCGCACGCGGGCGGCGACCCGCGCGACCGCCAGGGTGCGGTGAATCCACCGGTGTACCGCGCGTCGACCTTTCTCTTCGACACGGCTGCCGAGTGGGAAGCTTCGCGAGAGCACAAGCGACGCTTCGACATCGTGCGCTACGGTCAGCTCGCGACGCCGACGACGTTGGCTCTCGAGGAGGCAATCGCGACGCTCGAGGGTGGATATCGGGCGATGCTGCTGCCGTCCGGGCTCGCGGCCGTTACCGTCGCCCTGCAGGCGCTCGTTCGCTCCGGCGACCACATTCTCGTCGCCGATACCGTCTATCCGCCGACGCGCATCTTCTGCGACACGACGCTGCGCCGCTTTGGCGTCGAAACGACCTATTACGATCCACTCATCGGCGCCGACATCGCGGCGGCGTTCCGGCCCAACACGCGTCTCGTCTTTCTCGAGTCGCCGGGCTCGATGACGTTCGAGATCCAGGACGTGCCCGCGATCTGCGCCGCGGCGCGAGCGCGAGGCATCCACACCCTCTTGGACAACAGCTGGGCGACGCCGTACTTCTTCCCAGCGTTCGCGCGAGGAGTCGACGTCTCGATTCTCGCGGCGACGAAGTACATCGGCGGACACTCCGACGTCATGATGGGCACGGTGACGACGACCGAGCCGCTCTACGAGCCGATCCGCTCCACCGTGGCCGAGCTTGGGTTCTGCGTGAGCTCGGACGACGCGTACCTCGCGCTGCGCGGGCTGCGAACGCTGAGCGTGCGTCTCGAGCGGCACGAGCGCAATGCGGTGCGCATCGCGGCCTGGCTCGCGTCGCGGCCCGAGGTGAAGCGGGTGCTCTATCCCGCGCTCGCCGATGCACCCGGCGCCGCACTCTGGCGACGTGACTTCCTCGGCGCGAGTGGACTCTTCGGTGTCGAGCTGCAGCAGGTGCCAAAGGCAAGTGTTGATCGCATGCTCAACTCGCTCGAGCTGTTCGGCATGGGGGCGAGCTTCGGCGGCTTCGAGAGTTTGCTGATCCCGGTGGATCCGCGGCCGTTCCGCACCGCAACGCGTTGGACGCACGACGGGCCGCTCATCCGGATTCATGTCGGGCTGGAGGATCCGGACGACCTCATCGCCGATCTCGGCCGAGGGCTGGAGCAGCTGCGCGGATGACAGTGTCACGTGCGCATGGCTTGCTCGCGAGTCTCGCACTGGCCGGCATAGCGGCCTGCTCGAGCGGCGCGGCCGGCGATGTCGCGGGGGCGTCGGCAGGCGCTCATCGTGGCCAGGGCGGGACACTCAGTGCCGTGCGTGCGCGCGGCGCGGTGAAATGCGGCATCACCCAGGGCGCCGGCTTCGCCACCGCCGACGACTCCGGCCGCTGGCGTGGCTTCGACGTCGATTTCTGTCGCGCGCTCGCGGTCGCGATCTTCGGCGACACGAGCAAGGTGCAGCTGGTGCCGTTCACGCAGCAGCAACGTTTCTCCGGACTCCAATCCGGAGAGGTCGATCTCCTCGTCAACGGCTCATCCGTGACGAGCAGCCGGGCGCTCGAGCGCAATTTTCATTTCGGGCCCGTGTACTTCTATGATGGCCAGGGTTTTCTGACGCCGAAGTCGTCGAAGGTCGCGCGCGCGGCGCAGCTCGATGGCGCCACCGTGTGCGTACAACAGGGTACGACGACGGAGCTCAACCTCGCGGATTTCGCGCGCAAGAACGGCATCAGCTTCAAGCCCGTCGTGATGGAGGACCTCCGCGGCGCCGTCGGCGCTCTCGCCAGCGGCCGCTGCGACGCCATCAGCCAGGACGGCGCCGGGCTCGCGACGACCCGCACGATGCTGCGGAACCCTAACGAGTACGTCATCCTCCCCGACCGCATCTCGAAGGAGCCGATCGCCCCCGTGCTTCGTTTCGGCGACGATCAATGGCTCGAGGTGGTGAACTGGGTCTTCCGCGCTCCCGTCGAGGCGGAGGAGTTCGGCATCAGCCGAGCAACTGTGGCGCGCGCCGCGCAGTCGAGCGACCCGTCGGTGCGTCGCTTTCTCGGGCTCGAGCCTGGCGTGACCGACGGCTTTGGCCTGAATGCGCGCTGGACGTACAACGTCATCGCCGCGATCGGGAACTACGGCGAGATCTTCGATCGCAACCTCGGCCCGAAGACGCCGCTCGGGATGGAGCGCGGACTCAACAAGCTCTGGAGCGACGGTGGCCTGATGTACTCGCCGCCATTCCGGTAGTGCGAATGCGGTGGACCCCGCGCGTCGTTGGACAGGCGCTCGCGCTTGGCGTCGTGGCCGCCGCGCTCTGGTGGCTCGGCCGCAACACGCAGACGAATCTCGAGCAGCGCGGCCTCTCGCTCGGCTTCGACTTTCTGAGAAATCCGGCCAACTTCGACATTGGCGACACGTCGGGCATTCCCTTTCGGCCGGAGAACAGCTTCGCGCGGGCCATTCTCGTGGGGCTGGTGAACACGGCTCGCGTTGCCGCCGCGGGATGCGCGCTTTCCATCGTGTTCGGCTTCATGCTCGGCATCCTGCGCCTGTCGAGCAACGTGGCGCTGCGCGGCGTCGTCCGCTCCGCGGTGGAGTTGATGCGCAACACGCCGCTGCTTCTGCTTCTCCTCTTGCTCGCGGCGACGCTGCACGGCATGCCGTCCCCACAGAACGCGTTGCAGCCGCTCCCCGGAGTCTTCATCTCCGACCGCGGACTCGCCCTTCCTCTTTTCGATCGGCCGCGTCTCGTCGGATTCAACTTCGTGGGCGGCGTCGTGCTCTCGCCGGAGTTCGCGGCCCTTCTCGGCGCGCTCGTCATGCACCACGCGGCGCATATTTCCGAGATCGTGCGCGGCGCCATCCTCGGGGTGTCCCGTACACAGACGGACGCCGCGATCGCGCTCGGCTTGTCGCGAGCACAGACGTTCCGGTTCGTCGTCATTCCACAGGCGCTGCGCGCGATGGTCCCGCTGCTCGCCACGGCGTGCGTGAGCCTCACGAAGAACTCGAGCCTCGCGGTGGCGATCGGATTTCCGGACGTCGTGAGCGTGCTCAATACCACGGCGAACCAGACGGGCCACAGCGTTGAGACGATGCTCATCATGATCGCGGTGTATCTGACGCTCAGCCTTGGCGTCGCGGCGCTGATGAACCGTTACAACGCGCGTCTCCTTCGCGCGGGCGGGTGACCATGTCGGCGGCGGCGAGGATCACGACGGCGCGCGGTCAGCGGCCGGTGCGCCGCGGTGCTACGCGTGGCATTCGGAGCGCCACGCTGACGATCGTCGCTGTCGCGATCGGGGCCGTGGTGCTCGTGCCATTCGTGCGTTGGGCGCTCGTCGACGCGCGATGGACCGGTACGGCTGACGATTGCCGCCGCGAAGGCGTCGGCGCATGCTGGGCGTTCATCGGCCACAAGCTGCCCTTCATTTTCTTTGGCCTGTATCCGCCCGCGGAACGCTGGCGACCGGCGCTTGCGACTATCGTCATCGTCGCGCTGGTGATCGCGACGATGCTTCCGCTCTTCTGGCGTCGCTGGCTCGTCGCGGCGTGGATCGTCGCGCTCGGGCTTTTCCTCTGGCTCATGGGTGGCGGCGGGACATTGCCGCACGTGGCGACGCAGCAGTGGGGAGGCTTCCCGATCACGATGATGCTCACGGTGCTCGGCCTCGGCGTCGGCCTTCCGATCGGGATCCTCCTCGCCCTGGGCCGGCGCTCGCGCCTCACCGTTCCGCGCCTAACGGCAACGACGATCGTGGAGGTCGTCCGCGGTGTGCCGCTTGTTGCGGTCCTCTATCTGTCGGTGCTCGTCGTGCCACTCGCGCTCTCGACGGGTGTCGAGATCGACAAGCTGCTTCTCGCCCAGGCCGGCGTCGCGGTGTTCGCCGGCGCATACCTCGCCGAAGCAGTTCGGGGCGGGCTGCAGATGGTGCCGCCGCGCCGGCTGGACGCCGCGCGCGCCCTCGGTCTCACCCGGTGGCAGTCGATGCGGCTCGTGGTGCTTCCGGAAGCCCTGCGAATCGTCATTCCGGCTTTCATCTCGATTGCCGTCGGCTTCTTTCAGGATACGAGCCTGATCGTGATCATCGGACTTTTCGATCTGCTCAACACCGCGCGGCTGGCGGCGCAGGATCCGGCGTGGCTGGGCTTTCACACCGAGGCGTACGTCTTCGTTGGCGCGGTGTACTTCGCGGGGAGCGCGCTCGTATCGCGGTACGGGTTGTGGCTCGAGCGCCGAATGGCAACGTCAACGCGCCGGACGTGAAGCAGCGAGCTCCCGCAGCCTCGGCATCTGTACCGAGATGAGCGTCTGAAGCTTGGCATACGCGTCCGCGAGATCAGAGATTATGGTGTCGAGCGTTCGTTGTTCCGCCTCGGTGGGAGTGGCCGACGAGGATTCGAGTCCGCCGAGAAGGTCGAAGGCCTGGCCGATCGGCGTCGGGTAGCTCGAGCCGAATCGGGCGCGCAGAACCGGGATCACCGAGGCCGCGGCGCGCACGGTGCTGTCGGTGGCCAACGGAGCCTTGTCGAGCGCCGCGGCGAGCCGCGTGTACTCACTGTCCACCGCCATGAACGATTTCCTCTCGACGGCGAACGTACGCGTGAGCGAGTCGATCCGGGTCATCATCGTCTCGCGTGCGCGAAGCGCCTCGGGCGACGTTGCCACGCGCGGATCGCTGCGCACCTGCAGTGATTGCCGGACCGTGTTGCCGCGCGAGGCGAGCTCGATCGTGTACTCGCCCGCGGGCACGTATGGCGGACGTGGTACGCCGTAGTAGCCAGAATCCTCGGGCGGCGGCACGAAGGCGTATTCCCTGCGCAGATCCCATTCGATGCGGTGCGTGCCCGGAGGGGACGGGCCGCCGAGCTCTCGCACGACCACGCCGTCAGCGTTGCGGATCCGGATCTCTAGCCGCGCCGAACTATCGGCGGCAGGCGGAAGCTCATAGGTGATGAGCGCGCCTAACGGCGTGTTGGGCGCCATGAAGGTTCGTCGTCCGGGCAGAGGCAGGTCCCGCCACTGGTAGACCTCCATCGCGTCTCGCACGGGAAAGAGGCGGACGCCGGCACTCGTCGCCGGTTCATTCACGGCCTCGAGCGGCGCTATGTCGTCGAGAATGTAGATGCCGCGTCCGTGCGTCGCGACGACGAGATCACCATTGATCACGACCCGATCGACCATGACGTGCGGCAAGCTTCCACCTGGGAACAGCCAGTGGCGCCCACCATCGACACTCCAGTAGAGCCCGAACTCCGTGCCGGCGAAGAGGAGCTGTGGGTTTCGCGGATCTTCGGTGAGCGTCTTCACCGGCCCGCGCGCTGGGAGATCGCCAGCGATGGAGCGCCAGGTGGCACCCCCGTCTCTCGTCTCGAAGACGTACGGCTCGAGATCATCGTCGGTGTGACCGTCGAACGCGACGAAGGCGACACGCGCGTCGAAGCGCGACGCCACGACACTGCTCACAGGGTGGGGCATCGTTAGGCCGAATCGCGCCGTGATGTTCGTCCAGTGCGTTCCCGCGTCCGTGGTCAGTTGCACGTTGCCGTCATCCGTGCCGACGTAGATCGTTCCCGCCGCCTTCGGCGATTCGCTGATCGTCGTGATGTTGCCGAATTCGCTCGTGCCGTCGTCGCGTGACAGGGTGTTGCGATCGCGCGGCGGGATGCCGGGACCGAGCGGCAAGTTCCTCCAGTCCTGGCCGCGGGTGACATCGGGACTGATGACCTGCCAGGTGGTGCCATAGTCCGTCGTCCGGAGCAGCTTGTTCGCGCCGTAATAATAGGCGTGCGAACCGTTAGGCGAGACGAGGATCGCGGTGTTCCAGTTGAACCGGTAACGATCCTTGCGGTCGGGCGCGACCGGCGTGATGCGCCGCTCCTCACGGGTGACGAGATCGAACACGTAGCCGCGGCCGTTCTGCGAATTCGTGTAGACGAATCGTGGATTCAGCGGATCCGTCGCGACCTGGAACCCGTCGCCGTAGCCGATGTGCATCACCTGATCGTCGGTGAGCGGACCGCGCGAGTAGGTGCCGCTCGGGAACGCGTACGTCCCATTGTCCTGCGTCCCGCCATAGATCCAGTACGGCTGGCGCGCGTCGACGGCGACATCGTAGAACTGGCCGATGGGAAGGTTGGCGATGTAATCCCACTGCCGTCCCTCGTCATACGTGAAATAGACGCCACCGTCGTTGCCGAGCATCACGTGGCGCGAATCGTTCGGGTCGATCCACATGGCGTGGTGATCGGGATGAACGCGCACCGCAATCGAGTCGCTGGTGAACGTCTTGCCGCCATCGGTGGAGCGATACAGGCTCGTCGCGAGAAGCCACACGCGCTCCGGGTTTCTCGGATCGACCCGGATCTGGCTGAAGTAGCTCGGCCGCTCGTCGAGCGCGTTCTGCCTGCTCCACGTCGCGCCGCGGTCGAGCGACCGAAAGACGCCGCCCTTTTCGCTCTCGACCACCGCGTAGATGATATTCGGATCGCTCCGCGCGACGTCGAGACCGATGCGCCCGATGTCGCCGTCGGGAAGGCCGCTCGTGACGCGCTGCCAGTGGTCGCCGCCGTCGATCGATCGCCAGAGCCCGCCCGTTTGACCGCCGCCGACGAAGCCCCACGCCCGGCGGCGCCTGACATACGTCGCGGCAAGCAGCGTCCGGCCGTCCGGAGTGATGACGACGTCCGTGACGCCGGTATTCACATCCACGCCGAGGACCTTCTCCCACGCCGCGCCGCCGTTGCGTGTGCGATAGAGTCCGCGCCCCTCGTTAGGCCCGAACAGGTGTCCGACGGCGGCGACGAAGACGGTGTTCGCGTCGCGCGGATCGATGACGATGCGGCCGATCGTCTGGGTCTCGCGCAAGCCCATGTTCTGCCAGGTGGTGCCGCCGTCCAGCGATCGGTAGACGCCGTCCCCCCAGGTGGAGCTCTGACGATTGTTCGCCTCGCCGGTGCCGACCCACACGATGTTGCGATTGCTCGGGGCGATGGCGATATCGCCGATGCTCAGCGCCGACTGGGCGTCGAACACCGCTTGCCACGTCGTGCCGTTGTTGAAAGTTCTAAACACGCCGCCGGATGCGGTGCCGACGAAGATGGTGTGCGGGTCGTCCGCCACGGCCTCGATGTCGTCGACGCGTCCTCCAAAGGAGGCCGGACCGATGGCGCGCCACGCCGAGTCGGGCCATGCGAGCGTGCGCTGCGCGATGAGCGTCGCGGGCGTGGCCACGAGGAGTCCGAGCACGAAAAGACAACGAGAGCGCATCGCCATGGCGAGGGAGTGGGGAAGTCGGACTGGTGATGAATCGGTCGGGCTGTTAATTAGTACGGACAAATGGGCAGAGGGCAATCTGCTCTCCAGTCGTCGCGACCCTCGAACGCGAGCTCCGCATGTCGAATCGCCTTTCTCTCCTCGCCCCGCTTTTTCTCGCGATCGGTCCTGGGTCGCGGCCGCCGGCTGGCCGTGTGGCGGCTCCGCCGCGGTTCGAGGTGAGCTTCACGGCCGCGGCGCACGCCGCACCCGTCACCGGCCGGCTCATCGTCGTGCTCGCGAAGGCGGCGGAGCCCGAGCCACGGATGCTCGTCTCGCCGCTCGGGCCACCAATCTTCGCCATCGACCTCGATCAGCTGCGACCGGCGCAGGTGGCCGTCGTCGACAGCAAAGCCATCGGCTATCCCGCGTCCCTCGCCGAGCTGCCGGAAGGCGATTACTACGCGCAGGCGGTGATCGACGTCTACACCCAGGTGCATCGCGCGGACGGGCACACCATCTGGGTGCACATGAACGACGGTCACATCGAGGTCTTCCAGATCGCCGCCGGAAACCTCTACAGCGACGTCCAGCGCGTACACGTCGGCGCTGGCGGCACGGTGAAGCTCGCCATCAATCACGTGATCGCCAAAGGGCCGCCTGACGAGGACACGGAGTGGGTGAAGCACGTGAGCATTCAGAGCCAGAAGCTCACCCAGTTCTGGGGGCGCCCGATCTTCGTCCATGCGACTGTCCTTCTTCCCAAGGGATACGCCGAGCATCCGGACGCACGCTATCCGAGCATCTACTCCCTCGGCCACGGAACGCCGTTTCAGTTCTCGACGACGGCCGGTCGCGGCTGCGGCACGATCAACCCCGTGACCGGAACCGAGTGCGGCTACGACTTCTACAAGGAATGGATCACGGACTCGATGCCGCGCGTGATCGCCATCAGCCTCGAGCAGCAGACGCCCTATTTTCCCGATTCGTACTCTGTAAACTCCGCAAACAACGGCCCGTACGGCGACGCGATTGTGGACGAGGTGATGCCCGCGCTCGAGGAGAAGTTCCGCATCATCCGCCAGCCATACGGCCGCGTGCTCGAGGGTGCGTCGACGAGTGGCTGGCAGACGCTGGCGATGATGCTCCAGCACCCGGACTTCTTCGGCGGCGCCTTCGTGCTGCAGCCCGATCCCATCGATTTCCGCCACTATCAGCAGACAAACATCTACGCCGACTCGAATGCCTTCTCGGTTCCTGTCGGCCAGTACATGACCACCGAACGGCCGTTCCGCCGCACGACGCAGGGCCAGGTCGTCTGGACGACGCGTCAATTGAGTCGCTTCGAGGCCGTGCTCGGCAGCCACGGACGCTCGTCATATCAGCTGGAGGCATGGGAAGCCGTGTACGGCCCGGTTGGCGCCGACGGCTACCCGCGGCCGCTCTGGGACAAGCTCACGGGCAAGATCGATCACGAGGTGGCCGCGTACATGCGCGACCACGGCTTCGACCTTCGCGAATACGCGCAGCGGAATTGGTCGACACTCGGTCCGAAGCTCGTCGGCAAGCTGCACTTCTTCGCCGGCGACATGGACGACTTCTATCTCAACCTCGCGGTGTACGACTTTCAGGAAATGCTCAAGTCGTCCACGAATCCACACTACGAGGCGGAGTTCACCTTCGGGCGGCCGATGAAGGGGCACTCGTGGCACGCCTGGACCTGGGCTGGCTTCGTTAGGCGCGCGGGCGCATTCGTGAAGTCCAATGTTCCTGCGGGGGAACGGGCTGATTGGGCGTACTAAGCCATCCCGAGCGTAGCGAGGGATGTGCACCTCCCTTGCTACGATGGCATCCAACCGGAAGAAAACCTAATCACGAATTACGCGAATGAACTGCACGAATTGCTCCGTGCGCAGTGAGATCTTCGCGCTCAACGAGCCCTGATTCTTTTGTGAACTGCCCCGGGACGCCACTCGAAGCGTCTGCGTGTGCCGTTCAACAAAGAATCGTCCGGGCTCGTGGAGCGAGGAGGGATCCCGATCACGGAGAAATTCGTGCAGTTATTCGCGTAATTCGTGATCAGGTTTTCTCCAGCCTGGATGCCATCGTAGCCCCCAGGCGCCGACGGCAAGCGCAGATCACTGCTGCTCCCCAATGCTCCGCGTGACCTTCCCCTCGGCATCCAGAAAATCGAGGCTCGCCTTCCCTAACGAGTCCACAGAGAGCCGCAGCCGCGGGTGGCCCATCTTGTCGGAGAGCAGCACGAGCGCCGTCTTGCTCGGGTCCCGTCCGACGTAGACGCGCTGCGCAAAGAGCGGCTCACCCGGCCGCGGCTCCATGAACCGTTTCATCGCCGAGTCCTTCGCCGGCCCGTTCGGCATCTTCTGGAGCGCCTCCTGCTGCTTCACCAGCTCGAGGATCGGCACGTCGGCGCGGTCGGCGATCTGCAAGCCCTTTCGCTGCCGGCCGTTCTCGTCGGCGTACTGCAGGACGATGACCTGATCCTCGTTGTACTGGTCGAACGACATGTGCACCGTGGACGAGTACTTCCCATCGGCCTCACGCTTGCCCGAGAACGTCAGCCCGCCGTTCTCCGTGCCCTCGTCGTTGAAGAAGATGATACCGGGCCGATTTCCCCCAGCGTAGCCGAACGGCTTTCCGTACGCGATTGGCCCGGACGAGCGATCGCGGTTCGAGATGATCATCCGCAGCTTCCCGTCCTTCTCGACGACGTTGATTCGCTCGACGTCGATCTCGTCGAACTTCGTCTTCTTCGACGCGCTGGGCCGCTGAAACGCCGAGAGCGCGAGCACCGCGAACGCCGCCGTCGAGCAGAGCGCGTAGATCTTCAACCATCGAACGTCCCGCCGAAGCTGCGTATCCATTGCTGTCTCCAAAGTTTGTTCGTGTGAGTGATGCGAGGTGCTAGGTGCTAGGTGCTAGGTGCTAGGTGGTGCGTGGTGTGCAGTTCTAGCACCTAACACCTAGCACCTCAGTTCGCACCCGTGAACGTGCGTGTCACATGACCAGCATCGTCGAGGAACTCGATGCGGGCGGCGCCTAACGAATCGACGGTCAGCCGGAGCCGGGGGCGCCCCTTCGGATCCGAGAGCGTCACCGCCGAGCTCCTGTCCGGCAACTTGCCCACGTAGAGGCGGTCCGCGGGCATAGCGCCCCGCGCTTCCAGACCCTCCCGGAATCGCTTCATCCGCGCTTCCTTCGCCGGCCCGTCCGGCATCGCTCGAATCGCCATCAGGCTCTCGGCGAAGATCTGAATCGGCTCGTCGGGGCGATCGATGATCGAGAGGCCCGCCTGACGACGCCGATTCTCTTCACCGTAACCGAGGGACACCGTCTCGTCCTGATCGTATTGATCGAATGTCAGATTGGCGGCGGCACGATTCCCGGTTGCCGTGCGCTGGCCCGTCCAGACGAGTCCACCGTCCTCGTTCCCCTCATCGTTGAAGAAGATCAGTCCCGCCGATTGCACTCCCGAGCCGCCGCGCAGCGGGTACGTCTTGCCGCCGACCACGGCCTCTGGCAATCGCGCGTGATTGGAGATCGTCAATCGCAGCGTGCCGTTCGCTTCGCGCACGTTGATCCGCTGGACGTCGATCTCGTCGAAGGTGGTGCGTGCCCGCGCCTGCACGAAGGCGCTGACGGCGACGATCACCAGCAGGGTCATTGCGATTGCCGTCGTCCGCCGCAGGCGCGTGATCTCGCGCCGCAACTGTTCGTCCATGATTCTTCTCCTCAGGGAGTTGCCGACAAGGTACGGAGCACCTTCCCGGCATCGTCGAGAAACTCGATGCGCGCGGCGCCCACCGAGTCGACGACAAGGCGCAATCGCGGGCGTGACTGCGCGTCGGCGAGCACCACCGTCGCCGTCCGGTCGCTCTGCTTGCCGACGAAGACGCGCTGCGCGCCGCCGAGTCCGAGCTTCATCGCGCTGTCGCGCACGGCCGTCATCCGCCGCGTCTTCTCGGGCCCGTTAGGCATCTGCTTGATCGGCTCGACCATGTCCGCGAGCACCGTCACCGACTGATTCGGCCGATCCCAGACGCGAAGCCCCGCCGAGCGGCGTCCGTCCTGCTCGTCGTAGGTGAGCCCCACCGTCTGATCCTGGCCGTATTGATCGAACATGAAACCCGCGTTCGCCGACACGTGGCCGTCGCGCGTGTGGCCGCTGAAGCCCATGCCGCCGTTCTCGCTCCCTTCCTCGTTATAGAAGATCATCCCCGCTTCATTACTCCCCGAGCGGTGATACGTCTTGCCGTTGATGATCACGTCCGGCGCCCGCTCGGCGTTCGAGATCACGAGCCGCGGTTTGCCGTCGGGAGCGATGATGTTGATGCGCTCGACGTCGATCTCGTCGAAGCGCGGCTTCTGCACCGCGCGCGCGAACGCGGCAAGGCCGAGGATGCCGAAGAGCGTGGCGGCGATGACGTAGGCGCGCGACGCGGCGCTGCGCGTCGGCGGATTGGACGTGACGGCGGGCATGATCGGTGGTGTTGTGGTGGTGGAGTCTGAGTCGACGAACGCGCCCCTGGGCGTCGCCGCGCGGAAGATGGCGACAGATCGACCTTCCCCGCCAATGTGTACATTAGTCCGGACAAATGCTAATATGTCCGGACCAATCCCACCGCCGATCATCACCATCTGGAGGGCAGGATGAAACGTCGCGCGATCCTCGCGGCACTGCTGTTTGCTGGAAGCGGTCTGGCCGGACCGACGCTCGACGCCCAGCAGCCGGGCACCGGCACCATCGCCGGGAAGGCGACCGACGCGCAGTCCGGCAGCCCTCTCGAGGCGGTGACCATCGCCGTGCAGGGGACGCAGCTCGCCGCGATCACGGGCCCCGACGGGACGTTCCGCATCGGCCGCGTGCCGAACGGGACCCGCGTCATCACGGCACGTCGCATCGGCTACGCTGCCGGCACGCGCACCATCACCGCGAGTGACGGCCAAACTACGACCGTCGACTTCGCCCTCCAGACCTCAGCGGTCAATCTCCAGGAGGTCGTCGTCACCGGCACCGCGGGCAATCAGACGCGCGCCGCGCAGGGCGCCGTTGTCGCCACGATCAATGCCAGCGAGGTCACGACCATTGCTCCGGTCTCCAGCGTCACGCAGGTGCTCGAGGGCCGCGTCGCCGGCGTGAACGTCACGACGGGTTCCGGCACCACCGGCACGGCGCCTCGCATCAACATTCGCGGAGCTGCGTCGATCTCGCTCTCGAACGAGCCGCTGGTGTTCATCGATGGTATCCGGACATTCAGCGGTCAGCGCAACGACGTCGCCATCGGCGGCGGCGCGCATGGCCTCGAGCGACTCGGCGGGCAGTCCATCACGGCGCTCAATGATCTCAATCCGGACGACATCGAGAGCATCGAGGTCGTGAAGGGTCCGGCGGCCGCCACGCTCTACGGCGCCGACGCGTCGGCGGGCGTGATCCAGATCATCACCAAGAAAGGGCGCCTCGGCGCGCGTGGCTTCCGTCAGAACATCACGACGGAATGGAATCAGATCCAGCCGAACTTCACGCCACTCCCGCTCTATGGAACGTGCGGCGCCGGCGACGTCGGCGCGGGCGGCGCCGCGCTCTGCCAGGGCAAGACGGCGGGCGCGGTGATCTCGGATAATCCGCTGCAGCGCGAAGGGGTCTACCGCAACGGTAGCCTCGGCTCGCTCGATTACAGCGGGCAGGGCGGCGGCGAGAGCTTTGGCTACTTCGTCTCCGCGGACGCGAGCAATGAATACGGCACCGCGCCGAGCAACTATTATCTCCGCCGCACCGGCCGCCTCCACTTCAACTGGGTGACGACGTCATCGTTAGGCATCGACGCCACCATCGGCGTCAGCCGGAACGACTACCGAATGCCGCAGGGTGACGACGCCAACTACGGCTATCTCACGCAGCAGTACGCGCTCTCGGACATCTTCGGCGTCAGCGTCGGCCCGAACGGCGCGCGTAGCGGCGGCCTCAGCACCCCGGTCGCCGGCCTCGCCGCAATCCAGAACGAGATCACGACCGTTCGCTTCCTCCCGTCCGCGCAGATTCATTACAGCCCGCTCACCTGGTGGACGAATCGCTTCACCGTTGGCGGCGACATCTCGGCGACGCATGGGACGACGTTCTTCCCCAAGAACAGCGCGAACTGGTATCAGGGTGATCAGGCCAACGGCTACGTCGAGGACGTACAGCACCCGATCCACATCTACACGGTCGACTACCTCGGCAACATGCACGCGACGCTCGGCGGCACACGCCAGATCGCGTCGGACTTCTCGTTCGGCAGCCAGTACATCAACACCGTTGACAATGTCCTTGCCGGTATCGGCATCGGGCTCGCCACCAACTCGTCCAACCTCGTCTCGTCGGCGGCCGCGAACGAAGCGACGCAGAGCTACTCGCAATCCAAGTCGTTAGGCCTGCTCGCGCAGGAGCAGGTGAGCTTCGGCCAGACGCTCTTCCTGCAGGCCGGCGCGCGCGTCGACCGGAACTCCGCCTTCGGCAAGGCATTCGGATCACTCGTCCTGCCCAAGTTCAGCGCCTCGTACGTGCTCTCCCAGGAGTCGTTCTGGTCTCGTTATGCGAACTTGATTTCGACGCTGCGCCTCCGCGCCGCCTACGGCGCCACGGGTCGTTCGCCCAGTCCTGGTGCGTCGCTGCGCACGTACCGTCCATTCACGGTCGTCACCGCCAACGGCGGCACGGCGCCCGGGGTCGTCCAGGCCAGCCCCGGCAATCCGGATCTCAAGCCGGAACGCGGCACCGAGTTCGAGACGGGCTTCGACGCCGGCTTCTTCCACGAGCGCGCCGGCATCGAGCTCACCTTCTACGACAAGCACACGTCGGACCTGCTGCTCACGAACCCGCTCGCGCCGTCGCTGGCGTTCACGACCAACCCGTTCATCAACGCCGGCAAGGTCGACAATCGCGGCATCGAGTTCACCCTGCGCGCGAACCCGCTCGATCGGCGCAACTTCCGGTGGGACGCGTCGCTCAACGGCAGCACTCTCAAGAATCGGCTCGTGAGCCTTGGCAAGATCGCGATCCCGAACCAGAGCGAGATCAGCCCCGATCTCACGTATCGCTACGTGGTGGGTAAGCCGCTGTCGGCGTGGTACACGAGCAAGATCACCGCAATCGACACGGTCGCGGGCCGGGCGACGGTGACGGGCACACCGGTCTACGCCGGGCCGCAGTGGCCCACCTTCACGGCGAACCTCACCAATACCGTCACGCTGTTCAAGAACGTCCAGCTCTATGCGCTCGTGACGCATCAACAAGGTGGGAAGATTCTCAATGTCACGCCGCTCTACCGCGATCTCACCGGCACGAGCGCTGGCGCGAATCTCACCGCGGATCAGGGTGGCTACAGCAAGTCCGAGCTCATCGCCCACTATGGGCCGTTCTTCACCCCAACGGGCACCCCAGTGGGGCTGGTCCTCGATCGCTATCTCCAGCCCACGGATTTCGTCAGGCTCGCCGAGCTCTCGGCGACGTTGACGCTGCCGAATGAGTACGCGCAGCGGCTGCGCGCGGCCGGAGCCTCAGTCGTGCTCGGCGTCCGCAATCTGCATGTGTGGAAGAAGAAGGCCTTCGACGGCCCCGATCCCGAATTTCAGGCCAACACGACGCTCACGGGAACCGCGCAGTATGTCAGCATCGAGGAGTTCACGGTGCCGCAGCCGCGCCGTTGGCTCGTTCGCCTCAACCTTCAGTTCTGACGGAGACGAGCCATGATGAGAAT